>JACMKV010000471.1 GCA_014379915.1 Burkholderiales bacterium | reverse complement strand
GCCATGGCGACGACCAGGCTGAAGCTGACCAGGATGGCCGCGAGGCTGGCCGCCGTCTCATTGGGCGTGTTGCGCAAGCGGGCGACGGCAAGGTTGAATTCGACCGGGCGCTGTGCGCGTAGGCAATGCAGCGCCAATACCGAAAAGCGCGGCATCAGCACGATCGCGCCGAGCAGTATCAACGCGGTGGCGAGATAGCCGAATAGCGGCAAGCCGTCGATCGGGGGCGCAAGTGCGGCTATCGCGCCAAGCGCGATCAGCGCCAGACCCAGCCAGGGCGGCGCTACGGCGGCGAGCCTGTCACCACTGCCCGCATGCAGCTCGACGGCTGGACGCGTTGCCGCCGATTCGAGCGCCGGCGCCAGGCTGCCGAGCACCGCGACGATGATCCCCAGCGCCGCAAATGCGCCGATCGCCCACGGTTCGATGCGGAGCAGCGACGCGAGATCGTCGAAGTAGCCGCCGCCGAGATCGACGCCAAAAAAACGCAGCGCAACCGCCGCCAGCGCCAGCCCGAGCACGACGCCGATCAGTACGCCGATTGCGCCGATCAACGCGGCTTCCGCGAGCAACAGCGAAATCAGCTGGCGGCGGGTAAGGCCGAGCGCGCGCAAGACGCCGAATTGCGTGCGCCGCCGGACGACCATCAACGCCTGCGTCGAAAACACCAGGAAACCGCCGGTAAAAAGCGCGACCAGCGCGAGCATGTTCAGGTTGACGCGGTAAGCGCGCGAAGCCGCCGCGCCGCGTTCTTCGAGTTGCCGCGGTTGCAGCGCGTGCGTGCCCTCGGGAAGCAGCGGTTGCACCGCGGCGATGAAATCCTCGGCATCCTCGCCAGGCCGCAGCCGAATGTCTATCCGGTTCAGCGTGCCCAGACGCTGCAAACGCCATTGCGCACTGGCGATATCCATGACTCCGATGCGCCCGGGTAGCGCCGGGTCGATACCGGCGACGTGGAGCGTAACGGCGGCGAGGCCGATTTGCACACGCAACGGATCGCCCACCGATAATGCAAGTTCGCGTGCTGTCGCCGCGCTCAGGTAAATCGCATCATCGCGCAACAGATCGAGCGCGCTGCTAGCGCCAGTCCGGTCGCCGGCCTCGCCGCTTTTTTCCTCTCCCTCGGTCCGAGCGCTTCGCACCCGATTCCCGACATTCCCTCGCTTGTTGATCTCGCCAACTCCATTGCTGCCCCCAGGCGCCAACCGCAAGCGGGCAACCTGAAACGGATCGATGCCGATGATGCGCAGATTTGCGCCGTTTTCGCCGCTTGCGCCATGAACCAGCCTGACTTCGGCTTCGACTACCGGACTGGCAGCGGCAACTTGCGGCAGGCGCGCAATCAGCGGATACACGGCTTCGGCAAAGCCGCCGCCGCCGCTGATTTCGACATCGGCATCTCCGGAAAGCACGCGCGCGGCACGGCTGAATTCGGCAAGCGCCGAGCGGTTGATGGCGTCGATGGCGACACCGAGGGCGACGCCGAGCGCGATTCCGATGACGCTTAGAAGAGCGCGGCCTTTGTTCGCGCGCAGGGTCGCGAGAAACACCGCGTTTGCGAGCGGGAAATGGCTGCCGGCAAAGCCCGGCTTCACGTTGCCGGTCGCGCTGGATGCAACCCGCTGCCGCTGAGCCGATAAACGCGATCGGTGCTGGCCGCCGCTGCATGAGAATGCGTGACGAGTATGACAGCGGAATTGGCTGCGCGACTGCGATCGCGCAGCATCGCCAGCACTCCGGAAGCAGCAGCGGCGTCGAGATTGCCGGTAGGCTCGTCGGCGAGCACGAGGCGCGGTCGATGCACGAGCGCACGCGCGATGGCGACGCGCTGCAGCTCGCCGCCGGAGAGCTCGCGCGGGAAACTGTCCGCGCGATCGCCGAGCCCGACCGATTCAGCGATTTCGGCGACGCGCCTGTCGATTTCCGGGCGCGCCACGCCAAGCAACGCGAGCGGCAGGGCGATGTTCTCGGCGAGCGTCAGATGCGGCAGCAGGTGAAACGCCTGGAATACGAAACCCATGCGCAAGCGCCGCAGCCGGGTCATCGCGTCGTCGTCGAGCCCGGCAAGCTCGATGCCGTCGAAACGGATGCTGCCGGCGTCGGGCGCATCGAGCCCGGCGATTACGTTCAGCAGCGTCGATTTGCCGGAGCCCGATTCGCCGACGATCGCGATATATTCGCCGGCATTCAGCGTCAGATCGACGTCATGCAGTACGGGCCGGCCGCGCTCGCCGCGGTAAGCCTTGGCGATGCCGCGCAGCGTCAACAAGAGGAGCTAGCGGGCCGATTCAAGAACGGTCATCGCGAGATGTAACGCGATGCCAGCATCTACAACTGCCAGATGAAAAGCCCGGCCAGCAATGCCACGAGCAAAGCGAGCATCCAGTTCATGCGCTGCTGCTGGCGCGCGATGCGCTCGATTTGCTGCTCGACGCCGTGGATGTGGTCTTCGGACAGTTGGAAGTGCACGAGCCGCGGCAGCTGCGGCAGCATCGCGCCCCATTGCGGCGCCTCGTCGCGGATATGACGCAGCAGCGCGCGCCAGCCGAGTTGTTCGGACATCCAGCGTTCGAGGTGCGGCTGCGCGGTTTTCCACAGATCGAGATCGGGATCGAGCTCGCGGCCGAGGCCTTCGATGTTCAGCAGGGTTTTTTGCAGCAGCACGAGCTGAGGTTGAATGACGATATTGAAGCGGCGCGAAATCTGGAACAGGCGCAGCAGCACTTTGCCGAACGAAATTTCCTTCAACGGCCGGTCGAACACCGGCTCACAAACCGCGCGGATTGCCGATTCGAATTCGTCGACGCGGGTATCGGCGGGCGCCCAGCCGGCATCGATGTGCGACTGCGCAACGCGCTTGTAATCGCGCTTGAAAAACGCCAGAAAATTTTGCGCGAGATAGCTTTTGTCGCCGTCGGTCAGCGTGCCCATGATGCCGAAATCGAGCGCGATATAGCGTTCTTCGGCATCGATGAAAATATTGCCGGGGTGCATGTCGGCGTGAAAAAAACCGTCGCGGAAAACCTGGGTAAAAAAGATTTCGACGCCGGCCCGGCCAAGCTTTTTGAAATCGACGCCGCGCTCGCGCAAGCTCGCGATATGGCTGACCGGCGTGCCGTGCATGCGCTGCATGACCATGACTTCGGTTGCGCAATAATCCCAGTAAATTTCCGGCACCAGCAGCAACGGCGAATGTTCGAAATTGCGCCGCAGCTGGCTCGCGTTGGCGGCTTCGCGCATCAGATCGAGTTCGTCGTGCAAATGTTTGGAGAATTCGCTAACGACCTCGCGCGGCCGCAGGCGCTTGCCGTCCACCCACAACGCTTCGACCAGGCCGGCGCCGATGTCGAGCAGCGCGAGGTCTTTTTTGATGATGCTTGCGATGCCGGGCCGCAGGATTTTCACCGCGACCGGCGTGCCGTCATGCAGCGTGGCGAAATGCACTTGCGCGACCGAAGCGCTGGCGACTGGCTGCATGACGAAGTCGCGGAACACCAGCTTCAAGGGCTGGCCGTACACACGTTCGAGAATTTGCATCGCCAAAAGCGGTGAAAACGATGGCACCTGATCCTGCAGTTTGGCCAGTTCGTCCGCGATATCGGCTGGCAGCAGATCGCGGCGCGTCGACAGCACCTGGCCAAATTTGACGAAGATGGGGCCGAGCGCTTCGAGGGCCAGACGCAGACGCACGGCACGCGGCTGTTTGAGCTTGCGCCAGAACAGGGTCGACTGGATCAGTACGCTGAGCGCGCGCACGCGCTCATGGCCGAGGAAAAACTCTTCGAGGCCGAAACGGTAAGAAACTGTGAGAATCTTCAGGAAGCGGATCAGACGCATGCAAAGATTCTAACCGTTCGACATCCCGGAGGCGAAGAAGCGGGGAACGCGGGCACTTGGCCAAGCGTCAAGGGAAATCAGAGAAGCTGAAAAATACCGACAGGATTCACCGCGCCGTTGCGTTCGCGCCCGTCATTCCTGCGAAAGCAGGAATCTCGCAATTCAAGCCCGGTCGACGAGATGCCAGCTGGAGCCTACCCTCGAATGCTTAAATCGGGGAGGCATGACGGCCTATTTTATGGGCACCGCTCAGCGAGCGGTGCAATTGCCGTAGCCGGAGGAACGACGCGATTGACGCACCCTGAACTCGTGCTCACCGATGGCGAGTCGCCCGCGAGGTCGGTACGCTCGCAGGCGGCTATCTTCATTCCACAGCGCTTGGCCGCAACGCTTTCTCGACGCGCTTCTCAAAGCGCGCAACGTCGTCGCGCAATGTGTCGACGTCGTGCACGAATTGCCCGACGCGCGCCGATGTTGCAACCAGCGGCCGCTCCTCGGTCCAATATTCCGCGACCGATGCCGTCACGCTCGCCGTCACCTGTTTGCGCCAGCGGTCGAGGCTCCCGGCTAAGCCGACGATGCGATGGGCGGCAATATCGCCGACGGCGCGGCTCAGATCCTCTTCGACGTCCCAGCGCAGATTTTTGGCGAGGAAGCCGATGTCGCGCGCGAATTCGCCATCGCCCGTCGCGCTGACTTCGTCCCACGCCGAGGCATCGCCGGCAGCGATGCGTGCCGCAAGCCCGACGGACAGCGCGAATGTCGCATCAGCGACGGTTTCGGGCGCAGCCGCGGTCACGTTGCCGCTGTCCTGTACGGTCAGTGCAACAGTTATGGGCGAGACCTGAAACGCCGCGGTCTTGCCGACGTGCGGCGCCAACCTCGCGGCCGTCCACGAGGCGCGACGCAGCAGATGATTGATCGCCGACGCAGCGGCCGCACTCGGTGACAACTTCATTACATCAGACGACAAGTTCACAACATCAGGCGCGCGGCTCGGGTGTGGTTCCGGCCGCAGTTCCGGCTTCAGGCATCTGCTGAATGCCGGCGATCAGCCACACTGATTTCGGATCGCGCAGCGATTTCTGCACATGCCAGACTTCATCGAACGGTTCGGTCGGCCCGCTTTCGGTTTCGCGTATCAGGCCGGAAAAGCGCACGCTGGCGATCGCGAGTTCGCCTTCGCTAACGACATCGAGCATGTTTGCGTCAAGCTGGATGACTTCGGTCTTTTGCGCGACATCGCCGCGTTCCTGCATTTCCATCGCGAGTTCGGCGTACATTTCCGGCGTCGTGTAATCGCGGATATCGTTGAGATCGCGCGCGTCGTTCGCCGCCTGCAGGCGGATGAAGCTGGTTTTCGCGCTGCGCAAAAACGGCGCCGGCTCGAAGCCGGGCGGGTAAGACGCCGTTTCGATCGCTGCACTTTCGCTGACCGGCCGCGGATCGCGCGCCGATGAACCTGGTGCGCTGTACGGCTCGCGTTGCGGCGCATAGGAACTCGGCTCCGAACCCGATGAATTACGCCCGCCGGAGATCGGCGCCGGCTTCAGGCCATCGAAACGCGTGGGGCCCTTGGCCGCGTTCTTCTGCCGCAGCATGCGCACGACGAAAACGGCAGCGCCGATCAGCAGCATAATCATGACGATATCGAGGAAGCGTATGCCGTCGAACGCGCCGCCGAAAAACAGGGCCGCCAGCAAACCGCCGGCAGCAAGCCCGGCGAGCG
>JACMKV010000470.1 GCA_014379915.1 Burkholderiales bacterium | reverse complement strand
GCGCATTCGAGAGGCTGCAGCAAGCGGTTATCGAAACATCGATCACACTCGCCCAGGCAATCGTGCGGGACGGCGAGGGCGCGACGAAATTCATCACTGTCCAGGTAGAACAGGGCCGGAATGAGCAGGAATGCAGGGCCATCGCTTTTTCGATCTCACACTCTCCGCTCGAGAAGACTGCGTTCTTGGCGTCCGAGCCGACTCTGGGACGAATAAAGGAGGCCATCGGCAAGGTCGATATCGCTGGTTTGAATGTGCATGACATCGCGCTTTATCTCGACGACGTTCTGGTTGTAGAAAAAGGCGGCCGTGCGGCGAGCTATGCCGAGGCCGATGGCAAGCGCGTGATGGGTCAAGCCGAGATCACGATACGCGTGTTGCTGAATCGTGGTAACGCGAGCGCGACGATCTGGACTTGTGATCTATCGCATGACTATGTCAGCATCAACGCCGATTATCGGAGCTGAAGTCGTGAAGCGCTTGCCGACGACGACGGCGCCTCCTGATTCCAGCAGTATCGCGCGGCTGGTTGACCGTGCCCAGGCTCTTCTCGATCGCATCGATGGTTTGATGAACGGCCAGTACGGCCAACGGGTCGCGACCGATTGGAACGGATCGCCGGCCTTTCAATGGCGAAAGCGCGGTGGCAGCGGACGCATCGAGGCGGTCAAACACCTGCACCGCATCAGCCTCGATGATCTGCTAGGAATAGACGAGCAACGCGCGCGCATCGAACAAAACACCGTGCAATTCGTGCGCGGGTATCCGGCCAATAACGTCCTCCTGACCGGTGCGCGCGGCACCGGCAAATCATCGCTGATCAAGGCGCTGTTGAATCGATACGCGTCCGAGAACCTGCGCGTGATCGAAGTCGAGAAGCACGATCTCATCGATTTGCACGAGATTGTCGATCAGGTATTTAGCCGGCCTGAGAAATTCATCGTTTTTTGTGACGATCTTTCCTTCGCGGAGGATGAGCCCGGCTATAAAGCGCTGAAGGTCGTTCTCGACGGTTCGCTCTCGGCCGCGACTGAAAACGTGTTGATTTATGCGACATCGAATCGGCGGCACTTGATGCCCGAAAAAATGCGCGAGAATGCCGAGACGACCTATCTCGATGAGGAGATTCATCCCGGCGAAACGGTCGAGGAAAAGATTTCGCTGTCCGAGCGATTTGGCCTGTGGGTGTCGTTCTATTCATTCAGCCAGCAACAGTATCTTCAGATCGTCGCGCACTGGCTCGGCCATTTCGAAATGAAATTGACTGACCCGGCGCGAGCCGCTGCGCTGCAGTGGGCGCTCGGGCGCGGCTCACGAAGCGGTCGGGTGGCATGGCACTTTGCGCGCGACTGGGCGGGTCAGCAGAAACTGGCTGCGAACAGCGAATAGTGCCGCGCGAAGAACTGGGGTTTTCCGGGTTGAATCAGAGCCGGGTAATAGACGTCGCAGCTGCAGTGATACTCAAGCCGAACGGCGATGTTCTGCTCGGGCAGCGTCCGTCCGGTAAACCCTACGCGGGTTACTGGGAATTTCCCGGAGGCAAAATAGAGCCGGACGAAACCGCGCACGAAGCTTTGCTGCGCGAGCTCGATGAGGAACTCGGCATACGCGTGGCGCGCGCCGATCCCTGGTTGACGCGCACGTATCGCTACGCACACGCAACCGTCAGATTGCGGTTTTTTCGGGTCTCGAAGTGGGATGGGGAGATATACGCGCGCGAACACGTAGCGCTTGCCTGGCAGTCCGCGAGCAGTATCGGCGTTGCGCCGCTGCTTCCTGCCAATCAACTCGTGCTCGATGCGCTGCGGTTGCCTGATTTCTATGCAATCACACCCGACCGCCAATTTCGTTCCGATGATTTCTTGATCCAGCTCGACCGGGCTTTGCGGGATGGCCTTCGGCTATTGCAAGTCCGGGACAAAAGCGCTTCAGTTGTGGAATTCAAAGCGTTCGCCCGCGAGGCTGTAACGCTTTGCCGCGCACACAAAACGAAAGTGATGCTGAACAGCGATATTCAACTCGCTGAAAAGCTGGACGCAAACGGCGTCCAGCTGACAAGCGCACAGTTGATGGCGCTTACAGAACGCCCGTCCCTGGAACTGTGCGGCGCATCATGCCACGATGCCCGCGGCCTCGAACGCGCGATCAAGTTGAATCTGGATTTCGTCGTGCTCGGTTCCGTTTTTCCGACCGCAAGTCATCCAGGGGCGCCGAGTCTCGGCTGGCAACAGTTTAGCGATTTGATCGGGGACTATCCGTTACCGGTTTACGCTATCGGTGGACTGCAGTCAGGCGATTTACAAACTGCGAAGCGTCACGGCGCGCATGGAATCGCAATGATTCGCGGCGCGTGGCATAGAGACAGCGGTGGGAATCACTGGAGGTTTGGGGCCGAATCCTAATTTTAACGATCTTCGTCCGGCTTGCCGATTTCGTTGTCAACGTCTTCGACGTTGCTTTCAGCGGCGATCCGGTAACGCTCGGAAGCCCAGGCGCCCAGATCGATCAACTTGCAGCGCTCCGAGCAAAACGGACGAAAGGAATTGTCTTTGCTCCAGATGATCGTACGGCCGCACTGGGGGCAGGCGACCAGACGTTGACGCGGTTTAGCAACTTCCATGTTGCGATTTAGCAGATTGCGAAAGTCAGAGATTGCAGAAAGTAAGCTCGAACGGCACATCGATTTCGGCAACGCGCGGCCGCTGCGCGCCTTCCTGAATGGTGAAACGAATATTCAGCGCGTATTTGTTCGCGCTGATCTCCGGCACACAGGTAAATTCGCGGCTCAGCCTGATCAACAGCATCTGCGCCTGGCGACCCGTCATCATTTGCTGAAACAAACCTTGTGCTGCGACCTGCTGCGTCGACTTGCCGCTATCGCGGAGCACGCGCAGGACAATAGCAATGCCGTTTCGAATAGGTAAAAAGGGCGCCAGCCAGTTTTCGAGGTCGCCGCGGCGTATCGCTGCATCCTGATTCAGCCAGTAATGATAAGACGGCAAATCGAATTCGCAGGCGCCTCCTGGAATGCTGGTGCGCTGTTTGATGCTCATCAGCCATTCGTTCTCGCGCAAGTCCTGGCCGACCTTTCCCGGGACCTCGAGCAGCTGCGTTGCAGTCGTTTCGATATCGGTCAGCACGCTTTCCAGCGCCTGTTCCGAAATCGCGGGATTGCCGCGCAGCGCGTCCAACGTTTGTTTCTGGCGCTCGAGTTCCTGCAGCAGATCGGATTTCAAATCGGCGCGGCTGGCGACTTCGAGAATCTCGAAAAGCGCAAGCAGGGCCGAATGGTGATCGTAGGGCCCTGGTTTAGCCGAAAAGTATTGCACCTTGTCGTACAAATCTTCGAGACGCAAAAGCGTGCGGATGCGCTCGCCGAGCGGGTATTCGTAGCTGATCACGATGGAAGAAAGCAGATTGGAAAGCGGAATGGAAAATGAATTTTGCGTTATTCGGCGTGCTTTTACAAATTGACAGCGGGTGTTGCGCCGCGCTCGTATGCCATTTCTAGATATTTCATATGCAGCGTTTCTACTGAGAGCTTCAGTTCATCGGGTCCCGCTGAATTGTCGATCACGTCGTCGCTGCGGCCAAGGCGCTCGCTCCGGCTTAACTGCGATGCCATGATCGCGCGCACCTCATTCTCGGCGAGACCGCGCCGGACCGCGCGCTCGATCTGCTGATGTTCGGCACAATCGATAAGCAATACGCGATCTACAAATTCGCGCAGCGCGTTCGTCTCGAATAGCAGCGGCACGACCAGCAGCACATAAGGCGTTTTCAGCTCGCTGGCTTCGGCTGCCGCGATTCGTCGAATCGCGGGGTGCAAGATCGACTCGAGTACGGATCGAGCACGAGCATCGGAAAAAACAAGGGCGCGCAATTTGCCTCGATTCAAGGTTCCATTCGAGTCGAAACAACCATCGCCGAATGCGCATCGGATCGCAGCTACGGTTACTGTGCCGGGCTGGGTCAGACGATGAGAAATCACGTCGGTATCGACAATTCCGGCGCCAAGTTCCGCAAAACAATCGGCTGCGCGAGATTTACCGCACCCGATACCGCCTGTGAGGCCCACCGCGAACGGCATGTCTAGCAGGTTGCTGAAATAAAGGGCATTGCGAACGACAAGTGATGGTTCATGATTTTTCTTTCTCGATTTTGTCTGCATGGGTTGGCTTAGGGTGAAGTGTGCGCTGGCGACGGGCTGCTTTT
>JACMKV010000469.1 GCA_014379915.1 Burkholderiales bacterium | reverse complement strand
GCGCGCGCCCGATCGTTCGAGCGATACGCGCTCCAGCCGGCGGCGACGTCGATATCGTCGTCAGGAACGACCTGCATGGGGCGCGCGCCGGCGCTGCCACAAGCGAGCGCGAGGGCGAACCACAGCGCGACGACTCGCGTCACGTGGACGAAGCTTCCTGCGGCGGTGCTGTTTCTTCGGCGACCTTAGGCCCACCGACGAAGCGGGCGATGACGATTCCGAGCTCGTACAAAATGCACAACGGAATTGCCAGCAAGAGCTGCGACAGTACGTCGGGCGGCGTGAAAATCGCCGCGACAATAAACGCGCCGACGATGACATACGGGCGCGCTTTTTTCAGCTTGTCGATGCTGGCGATGCCGAATCGCACCAGCAGCACCACCACGATCGGCACTTCGAACGTTAGGCCGAATGCGATGAACATGCTCATTACGAAGCCGAAATACGCCTCAATGTCGGGTGAAACCGAAACCGACGCCGGCGCGAAGCCGGCGATGAACTTGAAGACGAAGCCGAACACGACGAAGTAGCAATACGCCATACCGGCAAAAAACATAAGCACGCTCGACGCGATCAGCGGTCCCGCCAGCCGCTTCTCATGCCGGTACAGGCCCGGTGCGACGAACATCCATACCTGCCACAGCACATAAGGCAGCGCGATCAAGAACGCGCCGAACAGCGTGACCTTCAGCGGCACCATGAACGGCGTGATCACGCCGGTGGCCAGTAACTTGGTGCCGGCGGGCAGCGCAGCCAACATCGGCCGCGACAGGAAATCAAAGATCTGCTGCATGAAGAACGCCATCGGAATGAAAACGACGAGGATGGCGATCGAGGCACGCACGATGCGCTGCCGCAGCTCAACCAAGTGAGACAGGAAACTTTGTTCCGGGCCTGGTTCTTCTGTATTGGCGGACATCGGCGTCAAGCCGGGTGGTTGCGCGAACGCGTCGGTATTGATGACTCGTGCATGATCGCACTCACTTCGACCCAGTATAGCCAGCGCTCGCGTCGAAATTCCGTCGCTCCACTGCCTGACCCGCGCTGCAATTGTGCTAGCGGATGACGCTGGTAATTGCTAGATAAGGCCGCGGTCGGCAAGTTCGGCTTTGACATAAGCGTAGTAAATGGGCGCGGCCACAACGCCGGGAAGACCAAATATCGCCTCCATCGCAAGCATTGCAATGAGTAGTTCCCACGCGCTTGCCTGGATCCGGGTACCGATGATCTTGGCGTTAAGGAAATACTCCAGCTTATGGATAACGACAAGAAAAACGAGCGATGCGATCGCAATGTGGACAGAGTAAGCCAGGCTGACAATGACGATCACCGTGTTCGATATCAGGTTGCCTACCACCGGCAGCAGCCCCGCTACAAACGTGATCGCAATCATCGTTTTGGTTAGAGGCAGGTGAACGCCGAAAAGCGGTAAAACGACCACCAGGTATATCGCTGTGAACGCTGTGTTGATCAGTGATATCTGCACCTGCGCGAAAACCACGCGGCGAAATGCGTCGCCGAGTCTGGTGGCACGAGCCGCCAGTGCGGCTGCCAGCGGCCTGCTAGCGACCGGGTCGACGGCCTCGTGCAACGCAAGCATCGCGCCGACAATCATGCCGATCAGAACGTTGGCAAGTGTGCGAAGGGTTTCTGTCCCCGCCAGGCGCAGCTCGCTCGCGTGATTGTTCAGCCACTCGAGCAAATCTTCTTGCAGCTCATCGACAGTGCCGGGCATGTAATTGACGGCCCATGCAGGCAGTGCCGTCTTTGCGCGCTCGAGTATGTCGGCGACCTTATGAAGGAGCGCTGGCACGCTGGCCGCATCGCTGCGCAAAAACACGATGATGCCGATGACGGCCGCAGTGATCAGACCCACAATGGCCGCAGCAAGCAACGCAACGGCCACCATGCGCGGCCGGCGTCCGAAAAAGCGGCGCTGCAGCAGCGGTGCGATGATGTGCACCAGCTCGAACACCAACAGGCCGGACAGCAGCGCAGTCAGCAGGTGCACCCGCAGCACAAGCAGTAGCGCAACGCCTATCAGTACCCAGGAAGCAATCTCGACCGGCGATGGTTTAGGAGCGCAGGTGGCCGGCATTACTGCCGCTTCGGAGCAGGATCTGGTACGGGCACTAGCGGCGGATTCGCGCTTTGTTGACGCGCGCGCGCGGCGATCGTTTATGACGCGGCGGCGGACCGCCGGGCATCGCCAGCTGGCGCTTGAGCCTGGCAATGTCTTCACTGAGTTCGTTGATTGTGGGGCCGGGCTTGAAGCGTCGTTCGAAGCGTCGAT
>JACMKV010000468.1 GCA_014379915.1 Burkholderiales bacterium | reverse complement strand
GGTAAATCTTATTTGCCATGCGTCTCATCTGATCCTAATGGGCCGCCCGGACTGGTTCGAGCTGTCGGCAGTGACGGTATCGCCCCCTCGCGCAGTGGTGGTGATCGCACCGGCCGCGTTGGCGAAACGGCAGAGTTCAGCCAGTGCGCGATCGTCGTCAAGCACTTTGGGGTTCTTCGCGATGCCGGACAAGAGGCGCAACGAAGCCATCGCCGGCGCCGGCCCGCTCGGTGATGGCCACACGGCCACGATCCCCGAGGCCCAGGACGGCCAGCTTCATGCCGTCACGCGCCGATCTCGCCTTTCGATGATGCCTTCGCGCATGACCAGGATCCGGTCGGCGACCCCCGGGCTCTCGCTGGAATTCGGAGTGAAATTCAGATGCAGCGGCAGGATGGCCGCGGCTTCCGGGCCAATGCTGCCGCGCCTCAGATTAGGTGGCTGCCCGGATTGCGGCGATGCGCCCCGCAGATGATCGGCGGTCGAGCGAATCCGGTTCTTGAGTAGTTCTGCGGGCAAATGGCTGTCGATCACGACCGTATCGATATCCGAGCTTTTTCCGCTCCGATTGAACCGGAACCGCTTCCGCTTCGGCGAGACTGCCTTCGACCTCGCGCTGCGTCCCTGCATCGAAAGTCAAAGCGGCCGATCGAGCATAAATCCCGAACGAGCCGCTTTCAAAATTCAATTCTATAACGTCCAATAAACCGGCGCGAAAGTCAGCGGCCGGCAGTTTTCGCCTTAGCGGTTTGAAGCGCGATCGCTTCTATGTCGCACCTGGCAATGCCGATGTCTGCGAGATCGCGATCGCTCAGTTCGCTGAGCTCGAATACGGCCTGGCGGTATGCGCGTCTCTCTTGCGACCAAACCGTTAACTTTTGGAATAAGCGGCGAATTCCGTTGGGCGCAACCCGCTCTTCCGCAAGATCGTACCCTGCAAAGCCGGGGTGAGCCTTCACGTTATAGGTAGCCATGATTAATCTCCTTCAGGTCAAGAAGGGAAGTTGCCGCGCGATTGCGTGCTTCTTCCCTGATGCTCGACTAGAAGATGACGGGTGCGGGAGCGAAATTGAATGGGGTTTTTTGCAACGCAGCATTGCGTGTGCAGCGCAACATAAACTTTGCGGCTCGTCGCCCGGGCGAGGCCTACATCTTGGGACGAGGTCGCTCCTCGGCTACGGCCGTCATTATAGCTATCAAATTCGGCGACGCGAAAAGCGGGGCCAAGTCCAAAGGAAGCTTGCGCCGCCAGTTCGGTTGTTCGTTGATTGTGCCCGGCAGATTCATACGCTCCGTCATTGCCGCAAGATCCTCAAGCTGTATTGCGACCAGCCTGCATGGCGTCCGGGCAAGAAATCGGCTGAGCGCGACAGCCACGTCCCGAGGAAGCTGCTTCGGCGGGGAATGCTCGCCGCGCAGGGCAGGACCGAGATCATCCGGCAGAAGTCCGCTCGCGGCCAGCGCAGCCAGCATCAGCTTGCGATCGGTGTCGCGAGAGGCGCGGGTTGCCGTAGCCACATCGGCATTGTCGAGGCCGATGTGCTCCCGGTCATCGATGTCGGTCCCCTCCCACCAGCCGCTGAGGGTCGGCAAATCATGCGTTGATATGCAAGCCAGCGCATGGCGCTCATAGCTCGCCGGCAGGTGGAAGCTGCGATCCCAAGCGCGCTCGAAAAACAGCACGCGATAGCCTTGGATGCCGGCCGCTTGCAAGGTTTCGCGGAAATTCGCCGGGACCGTGCCGAGGTCCTCGCCGATGATGATCGCATGAGTGTCCTGCGACGCTGCGGCTACCGCCTTCAGCATGTCATCAAAGGGAAAGTGGACATAGGCGCCATCGGTGCCATCCAGGCCGTCGGCGATCAGGTAGAGCCTCGCCATCGACATGGCGTGATCGATGCGAAACGCGCCCGCCGGTCCGATGGCGTCGACAACCAGCTCGCGAAAGATGCGGCCGCGCTCGGCTGTCAG
>JACMKV010000467.1 GCA_014379915.1 Burkholderiales bacterium | reverse complement strand
GTTGCTGTCCTCGCTGATCGGCAAATCAGTGAAGATTCAGCGCGCGGGTCGTGAATGGAAGGCGTGCTGCCCATTTCATCAAGAGAAGACACCGAGCTTCACGATCAACGATGACAAGGGTTTTTACCACTGTTTTGGATGTGGCGCTCATGGAGACGCTATCCGCTGGATGACCGAACAGCGGGGACTCCCCTTTATGGAAGCCGTAAAGGAACTTGCCTCGAGTGCCGGTTTGGACGTCCCTGCGCCTAGCCCGCAGGCTGCGGCCGCAGCCGAACGAGCCAGTGGCTTGCACGAAGTCATGGCGGAAGCAGCTAAGTGGTTTGCTGATCAGCTACTCGGCCTTGAAGGGGCGGAAGCACGTGCGTATCTCGATCAGCGTGGGATACTGCCGGATACTCGCGCCAAATTTGGTTTAGGTTACGCGCCGGAGTCTCGAGGCAAGCTGCGAGCAGCGTTGAAAAACTGCCGAGAGGAGCAGTTGATCGAGGCCGGACTCCTCGGTCGATCGGACCAGGATAGCAGTTCTTACGATCGTTTTCGCCGGCGATTGATGATCCCGATTAAGGATCAACGAGGTCGCGTAATCGCGTTTGGTGGTCGTGTGATTGGTCAAGGTGAACCCAAGTACTTGAATTCTCCAGAAACACCGTTGTTCGACAAGGGCCGAACCCTTTACAACATTGATCAGGCGCTGCCCGCTAGTCGCTCGTCCAGGCGCATCATAGTGGTCGAGGGCTATTTAGATGTAGTCGCTTTGTCGCAGGCTCAATTCGACGATACCGTCGCGCCGCTAGGGACTGCTCTCACCGAAGCACAGATGGAGCGGCTCTGGCGTGTCGTCGACAGTCCAACCATCTGCTTTGACGGCGATTGCGCTGGTCAGCGCGCAGCTGCTCGCGCTGCTCGGCGCGCGCTTTCGATTTTGCCGCCCGGGAAGTCGCTCGTTTTTGCGCCGATGCCGTCTGGTCAAGATCCCGATGACGTCGTCCGAGAGTCGGGGTCTCAGTCGTTTGGCGATATCGTCGCTAAACCACGCCCGATGGCGCGCGTCTTGTATTCAGACGAGCAACGCCTTAACGATCTCACCACCCCTGAGCAACGTGCTGGATTTCGCCAGCGCCTTGAGGAGCTTGCAGCAACCTGCGGCGACCGCTTTGTCAAAGAACAGTATCAGCAGGCGTTCCGCGAGCAGTTCTACGAGGATTATGGCTGGAAGCGACAATGGCGAGGCACTGTTCAAGCTGCAATCTTGAGCACAGGCCCTTTCGGCAATGTGAACCTGCTGCGCATGTTTGCACGTTCGGCTTTATACGGTTTATCGATGTTTCCTACCGTCGTCGCAGCCAATATCGAAGCCGTCGGCACCCTGCCGCTCAAGCATGACGAATTGCTGAGATGGCGAGACGGAATCGTCGAGGCGGTGTTCAAGCGGCCTACCCTTGATACCAACGTTGTCACCTCCATATTGGAGGTGGATGCTCCTCCACCGAAACAGGTGAGAGCGCTCATGTTCGACACCCGGTTCGCTTATGCAAAAACCGCTGAGTTCGAGGCAGAGATGCCGTCTCGGCTTACTGCTCTTGTGAACCACTTGAACGATGAGCCGTTGCTAGACGACCAGCTAGCCAGTTTCGATGCGCGGGTTGCAGCGGCTGCCACCGATGATGAGTGGGAAGCCGTCGAAGCGGAACGAAGGACGATACGCGTGGCAAAGCGCGATTTGCTTGACCGGGGATACGATCACGGTGCACCGGCCACCAAAGTTTGAGACAAGGCGGATACATGGCGAAGACGACTGTAGCGGAACCGGTGGAGACCATTGAAAGCGGCGATGCGCCGCTGATCGACCTCAACGAAGCTTCGCTCAAGAAGCTGATCGCGCGCGCGAAAAAGCGCGGCTACATCACCTACGACCAGCTCAACGAGGCGTTGCCGCAGGACCAG
>JACMKV010000466.1 GCA_014379915.1 Burkholderiales bacterium | reverse complement strand
TTTCCTATTTCGACCGTCAATATCTGGTGCAAGCAAGGGGAAGGCGGGCATCAAGGATGGGTAACATGCCAAGCTCTCCGACATTGTTTCTAAAATCAAGATGATGCGTTTCATATGCTGCTGATGATCGATAACTACGATTCCTTCACCTTCAACCTCGTCCAATACCTTGGCGAACTGGGGCAGGATGTCCGCGTCGTGCGCAACGATGAAGTCACGGTGGATGAGGTCGGCGCAATGCAACCCGAGCACATTGTCATTTCGCCGGGGCCCTGTACGCCGAACGAGGCCGGTATTTCGGTGCCGCTAATCGAGCGCTTCGCCGGCAAAATTCCTATTCTCGGCGTTTGCCTCGGCCATCAAAGCATAGGCCAGGCGTTCGGCGGCAAAATCGTGCACGCCAAGCAGCTGATGCACGGCAAAACTTCGCCGATTCACCATCGGCAGACCTCGGTATTCCGCGCGCTGCCGAATCCGTTTACCGCCACCCGCTATCATTCGCTTGTCATAGAGCGCGAAAGCCTGCCCGACTGTCTGGAAATCACGGCATGGACGGCCGACGGCGAAATCATGGGTGTGCGTCACAAAACATTGCCGGTCGAAGGCGTGCAGTTTCACCCGGAATCGATACTGACCGAAAGCGGCCACAAGCTACTGGAAAACTTTCTGACCGGCTGATCGGCCCCAGCGGAATTAGCGGATTAGCGGAAATGGATGCACAAACGGCGCTGAACACGCTGCTCGACAGGAACGACCTAGGGCGCGAGGACATGCTGTCGGTGATGCGGCAGATCATGAGCGGCGCGCTGACGCCAGCGCAGATCGCGGGAATCCTGATCGCGTTGCGCTGCAAGGGCGAAACGGTCGCGGAATTGTCCGCCGCGGCTGAAGTCATGCGCGCGCTCTCGGTCAAGGTCGACCTCAGCGCGGTGGAAGTCAGCGCGGCGGAGAATCTGGTCGATACTTGCGGTACGGGCGGCGATGCTGCATGTACGTTCAATATTTCCACAGCCGCGGCGCTCGTTGCCGCAGCCGCCGGTTGCCGCGTTGCCAAACATGGCGGCCGTTCGGTTTCGAGCACCTGCGGCAGCGCCGACGTGCTGGAAGCGCTGGGCGTCAATATCGATCTCCGGCCCGAAGAAGTTGCGCAGTCGATTGCCGAGATCGGCGTCGGCTTCATGTTTGCACCCAATCATCACAGCGCCATGCGCTTCGCGGCGCCAGTCCGCCGCGAGCTTGGCGTGCGCACGCTGTTCAATCTGCTCGGCCCGATGACCAATCCGGCCGGCGCAAAAAACCAGGTGATCGGCGTGTTTCAACGCGGTCTTACGGCGAAGCTCGCCAACGTCTTGAAAGAATTGGGGAGCAGCCATGTGCTCGTCGTACATGGTCGTGATGGGCTCGATGAAATTTCAATTAGCGGCGCGACCGACATCGCGGAGCTCAAGGATGGAAACATCACGGAGTTCGTCTTCGATCCGGCTCACTTCGGCGTGCAACAAGCGGCGTTAAGCGCTTTACGCGTCGCTAATCGCGAGGAAGCGAAAGCCATGCTTCTGGCAGCGCTGAGCGATCGAGCCAATCGAGCAAATCCCGCGCGCGATATCGTCGCCTTGAATGCCGGCGCCGCGATCTATGTCAGCGGCGTCGCTGCTACCCTCGAGCAAGGTTTCGAAATCGCGCAGCAGGCGATACAAAGCGGCGCCGCAGCGGCGCGATTGCAGCAGCTCGTCGAATTCAGCGCGCGCTGCAAATCCTCCGCACCCAACAAGCCTTGATTCGACGACTTACCATGGCAGACATTCTGCAAAAGATTTTAGCCGTCAAAGTTCGCGAGATCGCCGCTGCGAAAACCGTCATAGCAATGGACGCAATACGCCCCGAAGCGGAAGCAGCGCCTGCTGCGCGAAATTTCGTCGCCAGCTTGCGCGCGAAAATTTCAGCCGGCCGTCCTGCCGTCATAGCCGAAATCAAACGCGCTAGTCCGAGCAAAGGGCTACTGCGCGATCCGTTCGACCCTGCGGCTATCGCCCGCGAATATGAACAGAACGGCGCAGCTTGCCTTTCTGTATTAACGGACCGCGATTTTTTCCAAGGCAGCGATGAGCATTTGAAGCTGGCGCGCGCCGCGTGCTCGCTGCCGGTGTTGCGCAAGGATTTCGTGATCGACCCGTATCAGGTATATCAGGCACGCGCGCTAGGCGCGGACTGCATCCTGCTAATTGCCGCTGTTCTCAGTCCTGGGCAGATGCGCGAGTTTGAGGATGTGGCGCATGGCCTCGGCATGGCGGTCCTGGTCGAAGTTCACGACCGCGCCGAGCTGGAATCGGCTCTGCAGCTCGAAACGCCGCTGATCGGAATAAACAACCGAAATCTCCGGACCTTCGAGACGCATCTCGATACAACGCTCTCCTTGGCAACCGGGATCCCTGCCGATCGCATTATCGTTACGGAGAGCGGAATCGGCACGCCCGAGCACGTTGCTTTAATGCGCGCCAACTCGATCCGCTGCTTTTTGATCGGCGAGGCGTTTCTGCGCCAGCCTGACCCTGGCGCCGAACTCGCGAGGTTTTTCCGCTAAACGACTTATCCGATTATTCACGAACGATGTTGCAGAAAAGCAACACTTCTTTGTTTATCTTATTGATTTCCCATAAATCGCTTGCTATGCGGAACGGCAATTTGGCAGAATTTGCCTAAGCTTCCCGATTCCGAGGAAGTTCGGATTTATAGGGGCGCGAAGCGCGGTTTGCAATTAGCGACACCCTGACGGTTTTAATTCTAAAGGAGAATTTCATGCATAAGAAATTGCTAGCTTGGGCGGTCGCAACTGCCTTTGCAGCACCGCTGGCCGCGTATGCGCAAGGCAGCAACGTTGTTATTTACGGGACCATAAACGCCGATTTTGAAAACGTCGAGAGCGACAGCGCGACCAATGGCGGCGCTGGAAACGGTTTGGTCTCTGCCCCAGCCGCTAATGGTAACGATCTTGGCGCGCGGAACAGGGTGAGCTCGAATTCATCGAACATCGGTTTTCGTGGTACAGAAGATTTGGGCATAGCGGGTCTGAAAGCGATATTCCAGTGCGAATCCGGCGTCAATATAGATTCGGGCGCGGGCAGCACTTCCTCCGGCACCTTTTGCACTCGCAATTCGAATGTTGGCTTGACCGGGCCGTGGGGCACTGCCTTCTACGGCAATTGGGACACGCCATACAAGTTCCACACTCTGCGTCAGGACGCATGGTATGCGACAGGTATCGCGAGCGGTATCTCGATCCTCGCTACACCGGGCTTTGGCGTAGGGACGACGACGCAAAGCGGACGTGTCGGTGTTGTTGGCGTTCCGGCGACGGCGGGAGTGGGAGGGCCCGTGATACCCGGCGTTTTTTCGACCGCTGCCGTCTCCGGCGCTCCTGACGCTTCGTTCGACCGTCGTCAAGGCAATAGTGTCCAGTACTGGACACCAGTTTGGGCCGGGTTGTCCGGTCGCTTGGCCTATTCCGCAAACGAGCAAAAATCGGCAAATGAAGCCAACCCGAACATCAATCCCTATATAGGCTCTGCGGCGATCCTCTACGAAAATGGTCCGATTTATGCGACTTTTGCCTACGAGCGCCACGAGGATTATTTCGGCCTATTTGGACTGACGGGCGCAGCAGCGCAAGCGCCATCGCCAACCAATCAAAGCTCAAAGGACCAAGGCTTTAAAGCCGGCGTCGGTTATACTTTCTTCGGCACCACGACGTTGAACGTCAACGCCGAACGGCTCGAATATGAGAACAGCCAGACTGCGGCCGGCGCGACGACCGAATACAACCGCGAAGCATTTTATGTGTCGGTGCTGCATAAAATCGGACCGGGAACGATACGCGGGTCCTTCGGCAAAGGCTTCAGCGGCGATTGCGAGGCCAATGGCGCAACGTGCAGCACAGCCGGGCTCGCAGGCAAGGCCGCCACCATTGGTTATAGCCACAGCTTGTCGAAGCGCACCGACCTTTATGCACTTTATGTCTACATCGACAACGATCGGCTTGCTTCCTACAACTTCGGTGTAAACGCGCTGACCGGTGCCGGAGTAGGTTCCGATCCCAGCGGTTTAGCGCTAGGCGTTAGACACGCGTTCTGATCAGGGTTAACTGCCCCAAGTCAGGGACAATTGTAGCGGGCGCCTTCGGGCGCCCGTTTTTTATTGGGCGCGTGCGATAATCCCGGCGTGCAGATCAATGATTTACCGTCATCGGGAAACACCGGCGAAAGCTCGGCTACGCGCGATTTGATCGCGCTTGCCGATCGCTGCGTTCAGTGCGGACTTTGCCTGCCGCAATGTCCCACCTACGTTAAAACCTTGTCCGAAGCCGACTCTCCGCGCGGCCGCATTGCGCTGATCAGGGCTGTTGCCGAGGGACGCCTGACAGTTAACCAGCGATATGAAGAGCACATTGATCTCTGCCTGAGTTGTGGCGCATGCGAAGCGGCTTGTCCAAATCAGGTTTCTTTTGGAGCGCTGTTAAACCAGGCCCGCTCGCAAAAAGAAAGCTTGGGGCGGCGCACGCTGTCACAACGCCTGTTTCGGAGATTAGCCTTCGGCTTGTTGTCGCATCCGGTTTGGATGAGCCGCTTCACCAGCATACTTCGGGTATATCAGCTTAGCGGCCTTCAGCGGCTGGTAAGGCGCTCCGGGCTGCTACGCCAACTGGGGGTTGATCAACTCGACGCACAACTGCCGCATCTTCCGAGAGGAAGAATATGGCGTGAGCATTATCCGGCTGTCGGGACGCCGCGCGGAGACGTGGGAATATTCCTGGGATGCGTCGCGCGCAGCGTTGATACAGCAACATTAAGCGCCGCAATTTACGTGCTGAACCGGCTCGGCTATGGCGTTCGTGTTCCGCGAGAACAAGGCTGTTGCGGAGCTTTGCATCGCCACGCAGGTGAAATTGCGTCCGCGAATGATATGGAAAATGCGAATGTTCGAGCTTTTTCAAAGCTTGCTTTAGTGGCAGTCGTCGGCACAGCCTCTGGTTGCGCGGCCGATTCAAATGCCAATCGCAACGAGGCCTCGGCCCTTGCAAGCTTTACCGATATCAGCCGTTTTTTAGCCGATGCGGATGGCTGGAACGCAATCGAGATCGCCCCCTTAAAAAAAACTATCGTCGTACACGATCCCTGCACACTACGAAACAAGCTAAGCGGGCAAGTTCATCCCTACCGGCTTTTGGAACGTATCCCGGGCATAACCATTGAATCGCTTTCAGGAAACGAGATGTGCTGCGGTGCCGCAGGAAGTTACTTTTTGACCCAACCCGAAATGTCCAGATCCTTATTACAAGACAAGATTGCGGCGCTTAGAAGCTCGGCAGCTACGGTCCTGTGCACGTCCAACATCGGCTGCGCACTGCATTTAGCGGCGGGTATGAGGGGCGCCGGCATGACGCTCGAAGTTTTGCATCCCATAACCGTGCTCGCCAGACAAATGGGGTTCCGTGATGGACAAATTAATCGGTAATTTCGATCGCGCCTTGCGCACGCTGTTTGGTACACCCAGGTCATCGCGTCCGATTCCCGGCAAGGAGGTTCTGCCGGATCCGCTCGACGAGTCCGAAAAACGTCTTGCCGGTGCGCTAATGCGTGTGAACCATACCGGCGAGGTCTGTGCTCAAGCGCTTTACCAAGGGCAAGCCTTGACCGCCCGGAATTCCGAACTGCAGCGTTCTCTCTCGAAAGCGGCTGACGAAGAGACCGAGCATTTGGCTTGGACGCAGCATCGCATCGCCGAACTCGGAGGCCGAACCAGCTTATTGAATCCTTTGTTTTACGTGAGTTCGCTGATAATGGGTGCAACGGCGGGAGCGTTGGGGGACAAATGGAATTTGGGGTTCCTCGCCGAGACCGAACGGCAAGTCGTCCGCCACCTCGACAATCATTTGAGGCGTTTGCCAGCTTCCGATCGAAAAAGTCGCGCCGTGCTGGAGCAAATGCGGGAGGATGAGGCAGATCACGCGACTCAGGCTATTCTTGGCGGCGGCGTGCCGCTGCCATTACCGATTCGACTTGCCATGACGATGGGGTCGAAAGTAATGACAAAAGCGGCGTTTTGGATTTAGTCCGCTTGGAAACTGCCCTCATCGGATTCCACTATTTCGAAATCGTGAGAAATTCTCGCTGTTTTCCCGAGCATAATCGACGCCGAGCAGTATTTTTCAGCCGATAACCTGATTGCCCGTTCGACCTGTTGCTGTTTTAAGTCTCTCCCCGTTACGACAAAGTGGAAGTGAATCCGTGTAAAAATTTTTGGGTCCTCCGCAGCACGGTCAGCAGCGATCTCGACCACACAATCACTGATCGCCTGTCGACTCTTTTTCAGTATATGAACGACGTCGAATGCGGTACAACCGCCCGTTCCAAGAAGGACAGTTTCCATCGGGCGCGGACCCAAGTTTCGGCCTCCGGATTCATTGGGCCCATCCATCACGACAGAATGACCGCTTTCCGTCTCGCCGAGAAATCTTGCGCCATCCATCCATTTGATTCGTGCTTTCATGTATTGGGTCGTTTCTTCCGTAAGGTGCGGCAGCGCAACAAACGCTTGTCGGGCATACCCAAATTCGGGCATAATACGGCCACGTCAACGCTTGTTTTGTTTTAGTTGACGCGTTGTCTCCTCCATCCTCCTCCTTTGGCGGATATTAGAGCGCAATCGCTAGATTGCGCTTTTTTTTGCGAGGTTACTCGACTTGTGGTTAAACTGCGTGAATTGCTCATCTCGACTAATGGATGCGCTGCAATGCGAAAACCTAAGAATGCTCAACTCACGGCCACAAAACTCACCGTTTGACACTTCCTATCCCCTGGCATAGAATTTCCGGCTTTCCCCGGCTCGGTCAGTCAGTCTCGCAAGATGAAAACCTTTTCTGCCAAGCCACACGAAGTCAAGCGCGACTGGTTTTTGGTCGACGCTACGGATTTGGTGCTAGGCCGCCTTGCAGTGGAAATCGCGCGTCGTTTGCGCGGTAAGCATAAGCCCGAATTTACCCCTCAC
>JACMKV010000465.1 GCA_014379915.1 Burkholderiales bacterium | reverse complement strand
TCGCCGAATCGGGTGAGGACGCGATCGCGTTCTGTCCGGATTCTGGATACGCGGCGAACGTCGAACTGGCGGAAGCAGTGGAGCCATCGTTGCGTTCGGCTGCTACTCAGGGATTGAGAAAGGTAGCGACTCCCGGGAAAACCTCGATCAGAAATGTAAGTGAATTTCTTGGGGTCCACCCCCAGCAGATATTGAAAACACTCATCGTATGGGGAAAAGAAGGGCTTGTAGCCTTGCTTTTACGTGGGGATCACGAACTCAATCTTGCAAAAACGGGAAAGCTAAACCTTTTAAGTTCGCCGCTACGGATGGCAACACCAGAAGAAATAAACAGTGCTTTAACAGCTCCGACTTCGGATTTCGGACGGATGGAGATAGTTCTTGGGGAATCGGAAGCACAAGCGGTGCAAAGAGATTCTTTGAATCGGCAAGCTGCGCTGGAAAAAGTTGCGAACGTGACCGGATACATCGGCCCCGTTGGCTTAACTATCCCAATAATGGCGGATCGCGCGGTTGCTTCTATGAGCGATTTTGTCTGCGGGGCGAATGAAGACGGGTACCACTACACAGGGGTGAATTTCGGCCGCGATTTGCCGCTACCGGAGCTTGTCGATATTCGCAATGTATTGCCCGGCGACGCGAGCCCCGATGGCAAAGGCCAACTCCAAATCTGCCGCGGCATCGAGGTCGGCCATATTTTCCAGTTGCGGACAAAGTATTCCGCGGCGATGAACGCTGCCTACCGCGACGAAAAAGGCGAGATGGTCGCGATGGAAATGGGCTGTTACGGCATCGGCGTATCGCGCATCGTCGGCGCCGCCATCGAGCAGGGTAACGACGAGCGCGGAATCATATTTCCGCGCGCGATGGCGCCATTCGAGCTCGCGTTGATTCCTATCGGTTTTGCAAAAAATGAACTCGTACGCAATACCGCGATGCAGCTGTATGCCGAGCTACGCGATGCGGGTATCGACGTGCTGCTGGACGACCGCGACGAGCGGCCCGGCGTTCTGTTCGCCGACAACGAATTGGTCGGCATTCCCCACCGCATCGTGATTAGTGAGCGCGGCTTGAAGCAGGGCCAGCTTGAATATCAGGGCAGGACCGACGAAAATTCTCGCCTTATCGATTTGCAAGGCGCTGTAGATAATATAAAATCAATGGTATGCGATTAAATCATGAAGTCACTTCTACCATTTCGACGACTGCTGCTGCCGATAGAGGCATTTGCCGAGCCGTCGGGCGCCAGCCCGTTGTCACCCGTCAACACAGAAAAACCGCTTTCCGCACAGGTCTCGGCTTCCGCCTTTTGCTCCTGCTTTTGCCGTGTTCATTGGCCATGGCGGGCACACAAAGCTACGAACCGATGTCCGCCAGCGTGCGGACGGCGCTTTCGGAGGCGATCAGCGATCGCGTCAGTCCGATTTCTCCGCTGACTTCCGGGACCGAAGCCAATAGCTGGCTGGAAGACATGTCGCGGCGCCTCGAAAAACGCATGCCGGATCGTGCCGCGCGGCTGGATTTCCTGCAAACCGTGCACTACGAAGCGAGCCGCGCCGGCCTCGATCCGCAACTGGTGCTTGGTCTGATTCAAGTCGAGAGCGGCTTCAAGAAATACGCGGTCTCTCGGGCCGGCGCCCGCGGCTACATGCAGGTCATGCCGTTCTGGGTCAAACATATCGGCGCGGTCGAGGATAATCTGTTTCACCTGCGCGCCAATCTTCGCTACGGCTGCACCATCCTGCGCCACTATCTCGATATTGAGCGCGGCAATCTGTTTCGCGCGCTGGGCCGCTACAACGGCAGTTTGGGCAAGCCTGACTATCCTCGTCTGGTCGATCGCGCGTTAAGCAAAACGTGGGTTTATCAGGCGCCGCCACGGCCACACCTCGCCGCAGTCCGGCAAACGCCCCCCATCGATCCCATGGGCCTCAAGCCGGTTCGCGTCAGCGCGCAGTAAAATCCGCAGCAAAAAACTTTTCGGCACGAAATCCAGCCGCGTGCAGGGGTGACGATCAGAACCTTCCGGCCTCTTGGCCGTCCACGTGCAGGCATCAGCATCAGCCAGGCATGGTAAACTTTGACCGAAGCGGCTGAAACTTTCTTTTACGTCTAATAATAAGTTGGATGTGGCGAAGGAGAAGATCGCATACCTCAAGCTCTGGCTGGGAATCGCGGTCATCACTGATATCAGCCTTTTCAGCTGGCTTCTCACCAGCGCGTCGGAAGGGTCAACGGTATTACTCATCGGTGCGCTTTTGGCTGTCGCCTGCATTACCATCACTGCCTTTTGCATTCACAAGCGGATTCAGACATTGATGCCTTAGAGGACTTGTAACAGTGGATGAAGCCGGCCCCGGCGGGGGGCTGGCCACCTGGGATGGCGGCACGCTGGCACACGCCCTGGGGATATCCGACGACGCGGTGTGCGCGTGTTGCGCAAGGAAGGTATGCCACTGCGGCGACACCGGTCGTGGTGCGTGAGTACCGATCCGCAGTTTGCGGCGAAGGCAGCCGACATTATTGGCTTGTACCTCGGCCCGCCCCAGAACGCCCTGGTCATCTGCGGCGACGAGAAGCCTTCGATCCAGGCCTGGGAGCGCAAAACGGGTTACGTTCAGACCAGCAGCGGCGAGATCTTGCGTGGATTGAAGAGCACTTACCAGCGGCACGGTACGATCAACCTGTTCGCCGCGCTCAATGTCGCCACCGGCGTGGTGCAGTCCAAAACGAC
>JACMKV010000464.1 GCA_014379915.1 Burkholderiales bacterium | reverse complement strand
TCTCGGCCGGGGCGTCAGCCGCGGCGCTCTCTTGCGCGTTTAGCCCCATGGTCAGGCAACGTTTCCACGACCGCCTAATAGCCTCGGGAAGCAGGCCTTCCGGAATTTCGCCGCGATCCCGCAGGTGCGCGCGGGCGCGTTTTACGTTTGAGGCGGGATCAACGCTGGACGGTTTCATAGGTTCCCCAGTTGGCTGATTGCTCGTTAATCTAACATATGCTCCAAAGTAAAACAGTGCGGCGCGCATCATCCGTACTAAACACGCCGTGCACAGCTGTTATTTTTCGGGCACCCTATTTGCTAAAGGGTCATTGAATGTTATTGAATAACCTAGGAGAAAACAATGCTACAAATCGAATTCAAACTGGCCGGATTCAAACTGGCGTGCTGCTCGGCATTTTTTGCTATTGGTATTCATGCTGCGCCGGCGTTCGCGCATGGCGATGTAGCGCCGCAAGCAGTCGACACTAAAGGCCTCGAGCCTTTGGGTAAAGAATGGAAAACTACTAACCCTTACAAGGACAACAAGAAAGCCATCGAAATCGGAAAATCGGGCTACGCCCAGAACTGTGCGCGCTGCCATGGTCTTGAGGCGGTCTCCGGCGGTATCGCACCCGACCTCAGATTGATGCCGCCCGATGCCGAAACCGACGCTTATTTTGCCGAAACCGTGCGCAAAGGCCGCACCCGCGCCGGCACCGTGTACATGCCGCCGTTCGAGGGAACGCTGTCGCAGGAAGCGATATGGGCGATGCGCACTTGGCTCAACTCGATTCATACGAAATAAAGGCTCATCTATTGGCCAAGGCCGTCCCGCAAGTTTTCGCCGCGCTGTGGCTCCTAACCGCGGTTTGCCCGGCCTTCGCCTACACGCTGGCTGAAATTCAGAATAAAGGGCAGATCAGGGTCGCAGTCTATAAAGCGTTCCCGCCGTTTTCCGATAACGGGAAAGGCATAGACGTCGATCTTGCGGCGGCGCTGGCCGAAAAGCTCAAGGTAAAACCCAGCATGATGTGGATCGAGGCCGACGAAAGCGTCGACGACGATTTGCGCAACGCCGTGTGGAAAGGTCACTACCTCGGCGGTGGTACGGCGGACGTGATGATGCACGTGCCGGCCGACCCCGAGTTCATGAAGCGCAACGACGAGGTCAAGATTTTCTCACCGTATTACGCCGAGCAGATCGAAGTCTTGCGCAGCGTCAAGAGCATTCCGACGCTGCCGAATCTGGAGGTTTTCGCCAGGGAAAAAATCGGCGTCGAACTGGAAACGGTATCCGATTTATATTTGCTTTCGGCCTTTAGCGGAAGGTTGCGCAGCAATGTCGTACATTTCCGTAGCCCTGCCCTCGCTGTAAAAGCCTTGCGCGACGGCGAGGTCGTGGCCGTGATGGCGCCGCGTTCCGAGCTCGAAGCGAGTCTTGGCCCGGCGAAAGTTGGCTACACGGTTAGCCAGGTTCCGATGCCGGGACTCGCGATCCAAGGCTGGAAACTCGGCCTCGCAGTCAAGGACGACAATACCGAACTCGCTGCCGCCCTCGAAAAAGGCATGCGGCAAATGCTCGCCGACGGCACCGTCGAGCGCATCTTCAAAAAACACGGCATCGGTTACCGCGCGCCTTGAACTCTCCCCCGCTACCCGAACACAGCACGTATCTGATTTAATCGCTTGCAAAAGGATGACCGCTGTTCAAGCAGCGCCATCCTTTTTGTTTTCTGACGCCGCTCGCCCTTCCGCTAGAATCGTAATTTTCGAAAAAGGCAATCTGATGAAACAACTTATCCGGGATTTGAGCTGCGCCGACGATTACGACCCGAACTCGTTGCCGGTCGACAAAGCCCGCGCGCTGATCCGTGCGTTCCTGGAACCGGTCGCCGGCGCCGAACAACTTGCCCTGCGCGCCGCGCTCGGCCGCGTGCTGGCGGCGCCCGTCATCTCGCCGGTCGATGTTCCAGCACACGACAACTCGGCGATGGATGGTTATGCCGTGCGTTTTTCGGATTTGAACGCCGACGGCGAGACGGCTCTGAAAATTGCAGGCGCGGCTTACGCGGGCATTCCATTCAATGGCGATGTTCGGGAAAAAGAGGCTGTCCGTATCATGACCGGCGCAGTGATTCCGCCGGGCGCCGATACCATTGTCATGCAGGAGCACGCCAAAGCCGAAGGCGATTGTGTCACGTTCGGTAGCGGTCATCGGCGCGGTCAGAATCTGCGCCGCGCGGGTGAAGATTTGCGTAATGGACAAACGGTTCTCGGCCCCGGCGCCTTGATCCGTCCCGCCGAACTCGGCCTGATCGCATCACTCGGCATCGCCGAACTTACTGTTTATCGGCGCCTGCGTGTCGCATTTTTCTCGACCGGCGACGAGCTGCGCTCGATCGGCAGTCAGCTCGAAGAAGGCCAGATTTACGACAGCAACCGCTACACGATCTGGGGCATGCTGAATCGCCTCGGCGTCGAGACCATAGACATGGGCGTCGTTCGCGATGACTCCGCGCTGCTCGAAAAAGCGTTCAGCGATGCGGCCGCGATGGCCGATGTCGTCATCACCAGCGGCGGCGTATCGGTCGGCGAAGCCGATTTCGTCAAGGAAATATTGGAACGCCTCGGCGAAGTCGTATTCTGGAAAATCGCCATGAAACCCGGCCGCCCGCTCGCCTACGGCAAAATCGGCAACGCCCATTTTTTTGGTTTGCCGGGCAATCCGGTTTCGGTGATGGTGACCTTTTACCAATTCGTCCGCGACGCGTTGCTCGTGCTGATGGGCCGCCACCCAGTGCTACCGCTACCGCTACTCAAAGCCCGCTGTACGAACGATCTCAAGAAGGCGCCGGGCCGCACCGAATTTCAACGCGGCGTATTGACGCAGGACACGAACGGCGAATGGACAGTGCTTGCGACCGGCGAACAGGGCTCGGGAATTCTGCGTTCTATGAGCGAGGCGAATTGTTTCATCGTACTGTCCGAAGCGCAGGGAAGGGTCGCGGCCGGGGAGATGGTCGAAGTCCAGGTACTCGAGGGATTGGTCTAAAGCGCTCCGTTTCGGAAGGAATGTCATAGCTTCGCCTGCGTCAGCGTCCGCGCTAACCCTATTCAAGTAAAATGGAAATATGTCGTCCGCGTTATTTTGATATCAAGACAGCTTCGCAGTATCCGCAGGTATTGCTTGCATGCCGAGCAAATCTCCATCCCTGGCAAAACTGACGCGTCCGCGCCTGCACGCCGCGCTGTCTCGGGAGCGGCTGTTTGCTGCGCTCGATGCGCGGCGTATCCATCCGGTAATCTGGGTGACCGGGCCGCCGGGCGCCGGCAAAACGACTCTGGTGGCAAGCTATTGCGATGCGAGAAAACTTCGGTCGCTCTGGTATCAAGTCGACAGCGGCGACGGCGATCCTTCCACATTCTTCTATTATCTGCGGCTGGCGGCCTGCGCCGCGATCGACAAGCCGCGCGCCAAACTTCCTCTGCTCACGCCGGCCTACTCGTCCGATCTGTCGGGTTTCGTCCGGCGCTGGTTCCGCGAGCTGTTCAGCCGGTTGCCGCGCGGCGCCGTACTGGTGCTCGACAACTATCAGGATGCGCCGGCCGATTCCGCCTTCCCCGGGTTGATCAGCGCGGCTGCCGCTGAGACACCGGAAACTGCGACGCTCATCGTCATCAGCCGAAGTGAACCCGCGGCAGAGTTCGCGCGGCTCATTGCCGATCAGAAGCTCAGCACGCTCGATTGGGACGAACTGCGCCTGACGCGCAACGAGACTGCCGCGATTGCAGCCGGCAAACTCGATGCGCCGCAGCTCAATGCCCTGCACCAGCAGTGTGACGGCTGGGCGGCGGGTGTGATGCTGATGCTGGAGCGCTTCCGCCAGACCGGGGTGATCAACCGGATCGCTGGCAACGAGGCGATGGAAACGGTGTTCAACTATTTCGCCGGGCAAATTTTCGATCAGACTTCGGCGCGTAACCGGCAGATCCTGACGTATACCGCGTTTCTGCCGCGCATCACGCCGACGCAAGCCGAAGCGATCAGTCAGGACGCGGGCGCCGGCAAGCTGTTGGATGAACTCTACCGGCGGCACTTGTTCATCGACCGCCGCCTCGAGCCTGAACTCACCTATCAATACCATGCGCTGTTCCGCGAATTTCTTCTTGCCAAATCGCGCGAGACGTGCGACGAGGAGCAGCTTCATCAATTGCGCCGGCGCGCGGCGGAATTGCTTGAATCGGCCTCGCAGCCCGAAATTGCCGTCGAGTTGTTGAGTCAGGCGGAAGACTGGTCCGGCATTGCAAGGATCGCGCTCAACTGGTCGAAGGCCTTTATCGAACAGGGGCGACACAGCGTGCTTAACGCCTGGTTCGATCTGCTTCCCTGCAATCTGTTCGACGATGATCCCTGGCTATGCTACTGGCGCGGGTTTGGACTGATGCCGGTTCAACCCTCGGCCACAGTCGGATGGTGCGAGCGCGCGTTCGCGTTGTTCAGGCAGAGCGGCGACCGTGCCGGATTGCTGCTGTCGTGGGCGCGCATTATTCAGGCGATTCGCTTCGATCCCAAAGGCGATTTGAAACAAATGGACGCCTGGATCGCGGTCGCCGATCAATTGCTCGCCGAAGATTCAGGCTTCCCTTCCGAGGAGATCGAATACCAGTTTGTGTACGGCATATACGTCGCCCTGCAGCACCGCATGCCGTGGCACCCGCGGCACAACGCGTGGCGCGATCGCGCGATCGCGTTGGGGCTTTCAAGCACGGACAGCGCAAACCGCGCTTACCTCGCCTACCTGGCCGTGAGTTTTGAAACCCAGCGCGGCCATCTGGTGCAAGCGAAGCTGGTGCTTGATGCCGTGTCGCGCGTGAAGAACCTGTCCGCGCTGACCAAATGCTTCAGCTTCCTCGGCCGTATTCAACTCGAAATCGAACTGGGTCAACTCGACCAGGCCCTGCGAACGATGGAGTCTGGTCTCGAGTATTCGAGCGCGACCGGAATCCATATCTGGGATATGTTTCTGCGTTGGCACGGCGGGCGCGCGGCGCTGCTGCGCGGCGATCTTCCGCTCGCGCAAAAACTGCTGACGGAGATCGGCGCGAACGCCGATATCACATCGAGTGTTCCCGGTTTCTTCTACAACTATTTGGCGTCGCTGGTTGCACTGCTTCGAGGCGAGCTCGTCGCGGCAGCGATGCACGCCGAAAAGGCGGTCGAGCTGAACCAGGCAAGCGGATGGCTGGTGTCGGAAGCGCGCAGCCGTCTGCTCCTAAGCCGGGTATTGCTGGAACAGGGGAAGCTCAGCGAGGCCAGCGCGCAGCTTGCGACGATGAGAATCATGGCTGATCGTCTGGATTACCCGGCGCTCATAAGTCAAGGTTTGCTCCAGGAAGCGCTGCTGGCGTTTGCCGAAAATGACACGGCGCAGGGCTTGAGTGCGCTGAAAGCGGGGCTCGAGCTCGCGCAGGAACTCGGTGTCAAGCACACGCTTTGGTTTTGTCCGGCCGATGGCAACCGCTTATGCTCGCATGCGCTGCAGGCGGGGATAGCACCCTCGTTCGTCAAGGAGGTCATTCGTAGCCGCAAAGTCACACCGGAAAGCCCGGATACCGAAAACTGGCCGTGGCCGGTGAAGCTGCTCACCCTGGGAAGGTTCGCGCTGCTCAAGGACGATAAGCCTGTCGAGTTCGCCCATAAGGCGCCGAAGAAACCATTGGCGCTGTTGAAAGCCACCGTTGCGCTCGGCGGCAAAGCGATCCCGCAGGAGCAGCTTGCGACAGCGCTTTGGCCCGACGAAGAGGGCGATGCCGCGCACCAGCTTTTCACCACCGTCGTCCACCGTTTACGCAAGCTGCTCGGCTATGACGAAGTCATCCAGATTCAGGAGGGGCGGGTCAGCCTGAATCCTCGTCTTTGCTGGGTCGACGTCTGGGCTTTTCAGCGTCTGCTCAACCGGGCGGAGCAGGCCGGGGGTTGCGGCGACCTGGATCGGCAATGGCAAGTCCTCGATCAGGCGCTCCACCTGTATCGCGGGGGTTTTCTTGCCGCCGACAGTGAAGAATCGTGGGCGCTAACGATGCGCGAGCGCCTGCGCAGTCTGTTCATACGCAATCTGGCAACGCTCGGCCAGCACTTCCAGGCCGCCGGCCGCCACGACGAAGCGCTCGCCTGCTATCTGCGCGGCGCCGAAGCCGATCCACTCGCGGAAGAGTTTTATCAAGGCCAGATTCGCTGTTACCTGAGCATGGACCGCCGTGCCGAGGGGCTGGCCGCTTACCGGCGGTTGCGTCAAACGCTTTCCGTCACCCTGGGAATCGCACCATCCGCGTCTTCCGAAACGCTCCACCGGAGCCTGCTCGGTTAAGGAGCCTCTGATTAAGTCCTTCGCGGATCGCGTTTCGACGAGAAAGGGCTGGATGCTAGACCCGCAGCGCAGGATCAGTAGCCGGACTGCTCGCACACGGCGCGAGGGCAAGCTGCGGGGTGACGCAGACGGCCCGTTATCGTCGAAACCCGAAGGGACGGGGCTTTGCGGGCGGTCAGCTTTGTCGCGCGGCTTGCGAAGGGTTCGACCATTCGCTGCGCCGCGCTTCGCGCATCCCATCCCGTAAAGCCCCGTCGCGACCGCGCGGGACATAATCAGAGGTTCCTAAGCGCACAGCACTTTTTTCTGAATACGTCAGCAATCTGATACCGCCCTGCTGCTACCTTTGTAGTGCCGAACAGACTGGCGCCAGATATCTAATCTAGGTGTGTTGGAGTTCGGCCAAACTTTCCCGAAGGAGGAAACCATGAACAGCAAACATTTCACGGCTTTGGTTTTGGTGGCGGGTCTTGCCGGCATTTACGGAACAGCGCATAGCGAACCGCCGGTGTCGGACATGATGCCCAGCGATGTCAAGTGGGAGGAATCGCCTTTCCCGGGGGTGCAAAAAACCGTGATTTCCGGCAATCCGGCTGCAGCCGGGCTATATGTCGCCCGCACGAAGTTCGCACCGGCGAGCAAGATCGCGCCGCATACGCATCCTGATACGCGGCAGGCCACGGTGCTGAGCGGCGAACTTTATTTCGGGTTTGGCGAAACTTTCGATACCAGCAAGGCGAAACGTTATCCCGCCGGCGCGCAGATCACGGTACCGGCAAACACGCCTCATTTCGTCGGGGCCACGGATCGCGAGGCCATTTTGCAGGAAGTCGGCGTCGGTCCGTCGGGCATGGCCATGCTCAAGAAATAAACACATCCTGGGCCCTTTTCTTCACGCTGGGATTGATTTTCTCAACAGCAGCATCCAGGACAGTGGTTAGATTAAGATGTGGTCTTTCAGGACTCCGGCATCGGGCCGGCCGGGACCAACTGGATCAAAAAGTAGCGGCAAGTCGAAGCTCGCGCCCAACCGCGCGACTAACCGCGCGAATACTAGGTCGGTGCAGAGGGTCCTAGCGGCATCCTGCGAGCGAGCATTCCCAAGTCCGACGATCGGAATATTTTTAGGTTTGCCTAAGGTACCAAGGAACTCGCCACTTGCTCATTTAAAAGTGATTTGTGAATACAGAATTTGATTAGATGACGCAGGCCACAGAAACTTTGTCAATCTATTTCTAGTTGGTTGCCGCGCAGCGCCTCCATCGTCTCGAGCGATCCATCCTCCGGTGAATAACCGTCACTGGCAGGTCAACCCGCGAGACTCGAATCCGGCTTGCGCGTCAACCAAC
>JACMKV010000463.1 GCA_014379915.1 Burkholderiales bacterium | reverse complement strand
TCTCTTTTGAGATCAGCGCCAACGTCTGTCGACGCGTTAGGTGTTCCTTTTCCAGCCGCTGTTTGTGCGCCGCGCGCGAGCGCTCGATTTCGGCGAGCCCAGCCTGTATTTGCGCGGCCTTGCGTTCCAGATCTTCCTGGCGCTCGAGGTTGCTGCGCAGTTCGTCAAGTAACCCGGCCTGGGCGCGCGCAATGTAGCCGTAGTAATGCAGTTGCCGCGCGACACGATTCGGATCCTCGCCGCTCAGCAATAGACGCAGCAGCGGCGCTTGCCCTTGCCGGTAGCGCTGCGCGAGCAAATTACCGAGGGCAATTTGCTGCTCGTCGATATCGCTTTCAAGTTGGGCTGCCGCGCTCTCCAACTCGCGCACCTCGTTTTCCGCGTCGCTGTTCAGCCGCGCGAGATCTGCGAGTTCGCGATTGATGTACGAGATCGCGCGTTCCGATGCCCGCAAGGCGGCAGAGGCGTCGGCCTGATCTTCCTCGGATTCAACAAGCTGCTTCTGCAGCGCCCCCAGCCGTTGGCGCAAATCCGCGAGGTCGTCTTTGGGCGCGGCAAACGCAGCGCCGGCCGTGATCAGGTATGCGCCGATGAGCACAGCGCAGCGGGCGAAGCCGTGTAACGGTGCGCATTTGGCGCGGCCTGCCGCCCCCGGTTTTACCAGCGAGCTTCTCCCTGTGCCGCGACCTCAATCATGGCCGTCTTGAGTTCAGCGTCACCACCAAGATAAAAATGGCGTATCGGCTTCAAACTATCGTCGAGCTCATAGATCAACGGAATGCCGGTCGGAATATGGGTGTTCAGGATTTCCTCGTTGGAAAGCTGATCGAGATGCTTGATCAGCGCTCGCAGCGAATTGCCGTGGGCGACAATGATGACGCGCCGGCCACTGTGTATGGTCGGCGCGATGGTTTCGTTCCAGTACGGCAAAAAGCGCTCGACCGTATCTTTCAGGCATTCGGTCAACGGTATCTGTTCCTTGACGAGGCCGCGATAACGCGGATCGCTGGACCAGTAGCGGCGGTCGAATTCCGGAAGCGCAGGCGGCGGCGTGTCATAGCTGCGCCGCCACATCAGGACCTGCTCTTCGCCGAACTTTGCTGCCGTCTCGGCCTTATTCAGCCCCTGCAGCGCGCCATAGTGGCGCTCATTCAATCGCCACGACGTCGCGACTGGAATCCACATCGCGTCCATCTCGTCGAGCACGATCCAGAGCGTGCGGATGGCCCGCTTCAAAAACGAACTGAACGCAATATCGATTCCGAACCCGTTCTCCTTCAACAGCAATCCAGCCCGCTTCGCTTCATTCCTGCCCATGGCGGTCAGATCGACGTCAGTCCATCCGGTAAAGCGGTTTTCCTCGTTCCATACACTTTGGCCATGTCGCAACAGAATCAGGGTTTTCACATTTCCCCTCTGAATTCAGATCAAGGTAGCAAAGCGGCTCGTGCGGGCGGTCTGACCGCCTGCGCGGATTTAGTGTCCTGAGTTGCGTGTCGCTACAGAAAAGATGCCGAGAATCGCCGCCATACCGCGTCGCGAATTACGTTCAATGAGCTCGCCAGGTGTACAGGCTGTGGTTCGCGCCGCCTTTTGGTTTACACCTCTTGTGGCGCCGATTTCGAGGCTTTTCATTGCCAGCGTCGAAGTTCATCCTAATTGATCCGCGAACTGGCAACTCAGGACACCAGCTTGAGCAGTCGCAAAGCCGTGCCGGTCGTCGTTGTGCGGCCGGAACCGCGGGTTCGAACTCGTGTATCATTTTAGCTAATTTTTCGCGTCTCGTGCCGTCCGCGCTGCGAACCGCGGCGGCGTTCTGCAAATCGCTATGCTCGAATTCATACAACACAATATCTGGCTGGTTTTGATCGCCGCGATCAGCGGCGGCATGCTGATCTGGCCGCTCATTACAGGCGGCTTCGGCAAGCGCAATTCGCTCGGCGTGTTCGAAGCGACGCAATTGATCAACCGCCGCGACGCGATGATTCTCGATGTGCAGGAAGCAGCCGAGTATGCGGCCGGGCATTTGCCGAATGCCAGGCACATTCCGCACACGCAATTGAAAGATCGCCTGCGCGAAATCGAGAAATTCAAGAGCCGCCCGCTGATCATCACCTGCCGTAACGGCAATCGCGCGGCCGGGGCGTCATCGTTGCTGCGTAAAGCTGGTTTCGCCGAAGTTTTCGAACTCCGCGGCGGTTTGCTTGCCTGGGAACAGGCCGGTTTGCCGCTGACCAAAAAGTAACACATTCGCCATGGCTCAGGTCCGCATGTACAGCACCGCGAGTTGCCCGTTCTGCATGATGGCGGAGCGCCTGCTGCGCGCCAAAGGCATCGCTGACATCGAAAAAATCCGGGTCGATCTCGATCCCGCGCAGCGGGTCGAGATGATGCAGAAAACCGGGCGTCGCACAGTGCCGCAAATCTATATCGGCGATCAGCATGTCGGCGGTTATCAGGAACTCGCGGCGCTCGATCACGAACACAAGCTGGATGCAATACTTGGCCTGGACGTTTAGTGTCCTGAGTTGCCAATTCTACGGAAAAGATGCCGAGAATTGCCGCCATACCGGGTTGCGAATTACGCAATGAGCTCGCCAGGTGTACAACCTGGCTGTGGTTCGCGCCGCCTGTGGTTTGCACTTCATTTCTTGTGGCGCCGATTTCGACACTTTTCATTGCCAACTTCAAGGGTCATCCTGATTGATCGCGAACCAGCCACTCAGGACAGTAGCCGCATCGTTTTCTACGGCGAAACATCCGTACACTGCAAAGGAATTTCATGAGCGACCAACCCGTATTCGCAATCGAAAAAATCTACGTGAAGGATCTGTCGCTTGAGATCCCGAACGCGCCGCAGGTTTTCCTCGAGCGCGAAGGCCCGCAGATCGACGTGCAGTTGCACACGCAGGGCAGTCCGGTCGGCGATGGCGTATTCGAAGTCGTGCTGACCGTCACGATCACCGCCAAGTTGCAGGAAAAAAGCATGTTTCTGGTCGAAGTCGCGCAGGCCGGAATTTTCCAGCTGCGAAACGTGCCGCAGGAAAACATCGAACAACTGCTCGGTGTCGCCTGCCCGAATATCCTGTTCCCGTATGTCCGCGAAACGATTTCGGACGTCGTGACGCGCGCGGGCTTTCCACCGGTCATCCTGAACCCGATGAATTTCGAAACGCTATACCAGCAGCGCAAGCAGGAGTCCGCTGAAAGGACCGAAACGACGCACTAGGGAAGCTCTAAATAAGCCCCCATCGCCGTCATTCCCGCGAAAGCGGGAATCCGGAGGTTTTGCATAATCGGATCGTCAGACAACTCTAGATTCGCGCTTGCGCGGGAATGACAACTTAATCGGAGGTTCCCTGGATGCTTTCTTTGGCGCACCGCGCCCTACTCGCGTTTTTGCTCGCGTTCGCTGCGCAGGCCAACGCCGCGCCGGAGTTCCGCAGCGTCACCGAAAACGCGGCGGTCACCTACGACGCACCGTCGTTGCGAGCGCGCAAGCTGTCGATCCTGAGCCGCGGTTATCCGCTCGAGATCGTGGTTTCGCTTGAAGGCTGGGCCAAGGTGCGCGACGCAAACGGCGAGCTTGCCTGGATCGAGAACAAGGCGATCGGTGAAAAGCGCATCGTGCTGGTCCGCGTGCCCGTTATCGATGTCAGGCAGGCGGCGGACGACAAGTCTGCCGTCGTATTCCGCGCCGAACAGAATGTCGTGCTCGACTTCATCGAATATTCCGCGCCCGGATGGGCGAAAGTCGCCCATCGCG
>JACMKV010000462.1 GCA_014379915.1 Burkholderiales bacterium | reverse complement strand
GGCGGTGGACGGCCGCCAGGAGGGAACCGGCGAGGGGCGGTTTTCCGCGTCGAGCGCGACAAACACGATGACGCAATGGCAGGTCCGCCGCCGCTCAAGACGCTTCGGATCGCTCGCGTAAACGTCGACTGCGACATCGAGGCTGGTGCGCCCGGTGCGGATAATCAGGGCGCGCAGCTCGACGAGGTCGCCGACCGTGATCGGCGCCAGAAATTGCAAGCCACCCAGATACACGGTTACACAGTAAGCCCCGCTCCATCCAACCGCGCAGCTATAGCCGGCCTGGTCGATCCACTTCATGACGGCGCCGCCGTGAACCTTGCCCCCGAAATTGACGTCGCCGGGTTCTGCCAGAAAGCGTAACGTTATCGCGCGTTGGCGTTCGCGCGACTCTTGCTCCTCATGGTTGCCTTGCTGCTGCATGGTGTCCTCTCGATTCTGACTGGTACGGGGTTCGACAGGTGCTCGTTTTCGCGGGAAATGATCGACCGTTAAATTTTCGAAGCCTCTACTTCGGACACGAATTGGTATCCAGAAGCCGGAACGCTTCCCGTAGCCTTCGATGTGTACCGATTGTCTTCCAGCGTTCCCTTGAATTTCCCAGCCCACGCCTGGCCCCGCTTGTTGACGCTCTTCAATGCGTCGGAAGTCGCGCTGCCGGTGATCTGGCCGTCGATCTCGAAATTGCCATTGGCATTGCTCCCTTTGCCTTTGTACGAGTTCCCGTTGAGACCTTGATTCGTAACTTCCCAGGTACTGAGCGTCAGCTTTTCGCTGCCTTTGAAGTTGCCGATGATGTCGTCCTGAGCGGCGAAGGCGCTTGCGGCAGCCAGTAGCGCGGCGGCGAGGCAGGTTCCGGTTCGGATCATCTGATTCTTCCGTGGTTTGATATTGAACGTCCAGGGGCAATCGGCCGTTTGGCGGCGCCCTTCGGCGTACACACTTCAGCGCAATCTTAGGCGTCGACAGGTATCCAAGTCCAGATTTACCGCGCAGTCCTGGTCACGCCGCGAATTAGCGGTAACAAGCCCCGGCGGGGCGTAGTCGGTCAGCCATACGCTCGTGCGAGCGCAAACCACCGCTAACCGATGCCGATAGTTTTGGCGATTGGAGTCGCGGCGCGGATAATGAAGGCTATCTTTCACATCTTACCAATGCGCACCACACATACTGGCAAACCTCCGAAAAATCGTAACGACTGGAAAACAATCGGCACTCTGCTGCCGTATGTCTGGGAGTTCAAAAGCCGCGTAGTGGTCGCGCTGGTGCTGCTCGTGCTCGCGAAACTCGCGAATGTGACGGTACCGCTTGCGCTCAAGGAAATCGTCGATTCACTGAGTCCAACCGAGCAGGTGTTGGCGCTTCCGATCGCCCTGTTGCTTGGCTACGGCGCGTTGCGCTTTGGCGCGACGCTGTTCGGTGAATTGCGCGATGCGGTTTTCGCAAAAGTCACGCAGCGCGCCATCCGCCGCGTCGCGCTGCGGGTATTCAATCATTTGCACGCACTGAGCCTGCGCTTCCACCTCGAGCGGCAGACGGGCGGCGTATCACGCGATATCGAACGCGGCAGCCGGGGCATCTCGTTTTTGCTGCAATTCATGCTGTTCAACATTCTGCCGACGCTGGTCGAGATCATTCTCGTCGCGGTGATTCTGCTCGTGCAGTACGACATCTGGTTTGCTGTTGTGACTTTCGTCACGCTGATTCTGTATATCGCCTTCACGCTGTTCGTGACGGAATGGCGCATGGTGTTCCG
>JACMKV010000461.1 GCA_014379915.1 Burkholderiales bacterium | reverse complement strand
CAAGCTCGGCGGCATTGCGCGGCCGTCGCACGTGCATTTTTTGACGCTGCTGCCTAAAACGCGCTCCGGAAAATTGCTCCGGCGCAGCATACAGGCGCTCGCCGAAGGCCGCGAAGCCGGCGATCTGACGACGCTCGATGACCCTTCGGCGCTCGACCAAATCAGGTCGGCGGTTGGCGAAGCACGAAAATCGATGAAGTGAGCCCCGTTCTGATGAATGAAAAACGCAGCCGAGGCTGCGTTTTTTCGCTATTCGCGCGTAATGTATCGGCCGACTGAGGCGCTTAAAGCGACGGCTGAAAGGCGTGCTCACCGAGCATCTCGCGCAGCAATTTCGCATTCTCCGGCGCTCGCGCATTACCATTTTGCTAGTCTTTGTACATCTACCCCGAAGTGCCGATATGAATTTTCGCGGCGTCGCTTGCAGGCTTCACTCTGGAGCTCGAACAATGCGCATCAAAAATTTGACCGCCCTGACTACGATAGGTTGGCTCGTCGCGTGCAGCGGTCTGCCGCTGAATACCGAGCCGCCAAGATTGAGTATCGCAGGTTTGAGTTTGACCGATGCGAACCTGTTCGAGCAGCGCTTCAAGCTTGAGCTGCGCGTACAAAATCCGAATGACTTCGCGTTGCCGATCCATGCCTTGAATTATGTGATCGAGATCAACGACCAGCCATTCGCGACCGGCGTCAGCAACCGTTCGGTCACAGTACCGGGGTATGGATCGGATGTGGTGGAGGTCGAAGCGATCAGCAATCTCGGAGGGTTGCTGCGGCAGGTAAAGAGTGCGTTGAAAGGCGAGTTACGCTACCGCCTCAGGGGCGATGCGATCGTAGGCGAAAACAAGTGGAAAGTGCCCTTCGAGCAGCACGGCGAAGTCGACCTCGCGGCAGCGATTTTACGTTAGTCCAAGCCCCGCCGCTTATCTATTGGAGCCCCGCGGCCGCGGCGCTATGCGTTAGAATCAACACCAGAACTGCCATCAAGGTGCTGCACACCAAGCCGGTCACGAGGCTCGCGAAAATGGTTCCGCAAAAATCGAGCAGCATCGAATTCCTAATTTTCAAGTTATCTCCCTTGAGTCCCTCGCCTGGATTCCTTCAGGCGCCGAGATGGTTACCGCAGTCCGGCCAGCGAAAATACGTCTGCGAGTAATAACGCAGCCACGCCCGCCGCCTCCTCAGCACGATTTTCTTCGGGTTTCCCCGTTGCTTCAGACATCGTTTACACTCACCGCGCTCGCATCCAGCACTGCGCTCGTGGTCAACTTCACGACCAGTCAGTTCGCACACCAGATTCTTCATCGCTTTCCCTCCGAATTTCTATAACCGGGCCCGCTTCATCGGGCCGCTTGCGTGGTCAATTAAAACCCGCGAAGATGGCTCGGTGCTGCGAGAAAAAGCAAAAGCGACGATGAATTATGGCAATAAAATGGCAACTGTGTAAAGTTAATTACACCAAACGATACAAAATACTATAAATACTATATTAAGTAGATTATAGGCGAGATGGAGAACCAATGAGCCGCAGGATAGCCATTGTTGAGGATGAGCCGGCAATACGCGAAAACTACGCCGATGTGCTGCGTCAGCAGGGTTACGAAGTTGCGACGTATGCGACTCGCACGCACGCCGTGCAGGCCTTGAAAACGCGCCTGCCGAATCTGGCGTTGATCGATATCGGCCTTGACGACGAGGTCGACGGCGGCTTTACCTTATGCCGCGAATTGCGCGCCATGTCGGCAACGCTGCCTATTATTTTCCTGACTGCCCGAGACGGCGACTTCGACACGGTTTCGGGCTTGCGCATGGGTGCGGACGATTATCTGACCAAGGACATCAGCCTGCCGCATTTGCTGGCGCGCATTTCGGCGCTGTTCCGGCGCGCCGACATCATGGAAACGCCGCCGGCGACCGAAGACATTCTCGAACGCCCGCCGCTGACTCTCGATATGAAGCGCATCACGGCCTACTGGGATGGGACGGCGGTCGCACTGACTTTGACCGAATTCTGGATGGTGCATGCGCTCGCCAAGTTCCCGGGTCACGTCAAGGATCGCGATCAGCTGATGCAGGAAGCCAAGCTCGTCGTCGATGACAGCACAATCACTTCGCACATCAAACGAATCCGCAAGAAGTTCGGCGCGATCGATGCCGGGTTCGATTGCATCGAAACGGTGTACGGCATGGGCTATCGGTGGAACATGCGGGATGGCGCAAAGAAGCGCACGCCTTGATGCGGCAGATGGAACATCGGTAATGAAGCGGTTCCGATATGGGTTCGGCATACGCAGCAAACTCGTGCTGGTATCGGGCCTGCTACTGACGATTCCGTGGCTGGGTTACGAATATGTTTCCGAGATGGAAAAATTCCTGCGCCAGGGCCAGGAGAAGACTCTGGCCGGGACCGCGCGCGCTGTCGCCACGGCCCTGCACGACAGGCCGAAATTGTTCGAAATCGGCGATCCGAACCTGGGACATACCGATGTTTACGTGCGCTCGTTGCCGGCGCCGATTCAGCTCGACGGGCGGCTCGACGACTGGAACGAACACGGCGATTTCGCACGCTCCTATGGCGAGGGCGATCTGCTCGAAAACAGCGCGATTCACACACCGGCTTCGCTGTCCTTCAGTCACAACGTCGGCCGTCTCGGGAAGTATCTGTATGCGATGTTTCTCGTCAACGACGATCATATCGTTGTGCGTTCGATGAAAAGCCCGCGGGTGGATCGCGGCGATCATTTGCGCGTAGCTATCGCAACGCGCGATAGCGGATTCACGCGTTATGCGATCACGCTGGCCGAAGGCGGCGCCATCGCTGCTTATCAACTGGCGTCTGGGCTTGACACGACGCAAGTGGTCCGCGTCGAGACGCGTTTGCGCGGCGTCTGGCGGCCGACCGAACAAGGCTACAATCTTGAAATTCGTGCGCCGCTCAGCATGATAGGCGCCAGGGTTGGCTTCGCCGTCGCTGATGTCGACAATGAAAGCACGCACGAAATCGAAGCGGTGATCGGCACCTCGGGCACGGACACCATCGACGAGCTTGCCAGAGTTTTCATTCCGTCGTCCGAGATCGAGTTGATTCTAAAAGGGCTGATGCGAACGACATCGCGGATATGGGTCGTCGATGCGCGTCACCGTGTGCTGGCGCAGGCCGGCAGCCTCAAGGGGCAGGACCGTAGCGATCGCATCGGCATCGCGCCGCCGACCGGTCTGATGCACATACTGCAAAGCGCCGAGGAGCAGGTTCTGCGTCCGGTTTACGCTCGCGTGTTGCGTCAGCCTACCGATGATTTCCGCGATGAGCTCAGCGAAGCTTCGCAACTCGCCGGCCGGGAAATCGCCGGCGCGCTGTCGGGTGCGCTGACAACGCGCTGGCGGCTGACGCCCGATAATCGCGCTGTCATTCTTTCTGCCGCGCATCCGATCTGGATCGAAGATCAAGTCATGGGCGCAGTCGTCGTCGAGGAGACGACCAATGCGATTCTGACCGTGAAAAATCTTGCGCTCGAGCGCTTGTTCACGATCATTCTTGCGGTGTTTCTGATCGGCGCGCTGACGTTGTTCATTTTTGCGGCGCGCATCGCGTCGCGCATACGGCGCTTGCGCGACGAAGCCGAGCGCGCCATAGACGCGCAGGGGCGCTTCCGCGGCGTGATGGCGAGATCGCGAGCGAGCGACGAAATCGGCGACTTGTCGCGCAGCTTTTCCAACATCATGGACAAGCTGCATCAATACACCGGTTATCTGGAAAATATGGCGACGCGTTTGTCGCACGAGCTGCGCACGCCGATCGCCGTGGTGCGCTCTTCGCTCGACAATCTGAAGCTGCAACCGCTGCCCGACGAAGCCCGGGTCTATATGGAGCGCGCGCAGGACGGACTTGCCCGACTCAACAGTATTCTGACGAGCATGAGCGAGGCGACCCGGCTCGAGCAGATACTGCAAAACAGCGAACGCGAAACGTTTGATTTATGCAAAGTTGTCGCCGGCTGTGTCGAAGGCTACAAGGCAGCATATGCGCCGCGCGCCATCGAGCTGCGCTTGCCGGGACAAACGGTCTGGCTGGACGGCGCCCCCGATCTGATCGCGCAATTGCTCGATAAGCTGATCGAGAACGCGCTCGACTTCAACGAAGCCGACAGCGTCATCGTCGTCGAGCTGGGTCTTGATTCAGCCAACGCTTATCTGCGCGTGATCAATCAGGGCCCGCCGTTGCCTGAGGAGATGCAGGGGCGCCTGTTCGAATCCATGGTTTCGATCCGGCCGCATAAAGGCAGCAGCGAGCCGCATCTGGGGCTCGGCCTGTATATCGTTCGCCTGATCGCTGGATTCCACGGCGGCCAGGCTTATGCGCAAAACCACCACAATCCGGCCGGCGTCGCCGTCACGGTCAAGCTGCCTATCGTCGAAGAAAAATCGCGCAGCTGGACCGCGCACACGCAGCTCTCGTAATCACAATCTCGCCGCATACGCGCGCATGCGCCGGCGCGTATCAGCGTCCGGCAATCGCCCGTAACCGGCGCGCATATTGTCGTGAAATGCTTCGGATTACCGGTTGTCGGAATCGCGCACGTCACACCCGGGTTGGAGAGAATCTATTTCGACGCAAATTGCGCCCAGCTCGCTGGCTTGCCAGGTAAGTTGCATAGCAGGCAAGAAAATAGGCGAACGACCACAGCACGGCTTTGAACTCGTGCGGCTCGGCGGGCGTCCATCCAGCGAAATTGATCGCCGCCTTGCGGGTTGGGCGGCATGCTATTCTTTGTTTCAGTTTGAAGATCGGTAATGGCAAGGATGTTTGAAACGCAGGCGAGCGCAATCAGATCGACCGGGCGGCGCAAGATGTAGCAACCAAGTTGGAAACGATAACGCCCCGGAAGTCGGCGACACCGCAAGACGCCATAACGTGAATGAGGGTGGCAGACGCAGCGGAGCAAATCTTTTCCGTCCCGGCTTCGGTCAACGATTGCAGCAACTCGTTAGTAACGAGCGTTGATGCCGGGCTTCGCAAAACAAACTCGAATCGAAGTTTGGTCTGATTGTTATCGAAGGGAGACCATGTCGTCGCAAACCGGAACCAGAAAAGCCTATCTCGCAGGCTTCTTGGTGTGCCTGGGCCTCGTTGGCTACGCTTTGTACCTGCAGCACGTCAAAGGCCAGGAGCCGTGCCCGCTGTGCATCCTGCAGCGAATCGCGTTCATGGCGCTCGCCGTGATTTTTCTGGTCGGCGCACTGCATAATCCGAGGCGCCGCGGCGCTTGGCTATACAGCGGGTTGGCGTCGATCGCGGCGATCATTGGCGGCGCGATCGCAGGCCGCCAGGTCTGGCTGCAGAATTTGCCGAAAGATCAGGTGCCTGAATGCGGGCCGGGGCTCGAGTTCATGCTCGAACAATTTCCGCTGACGCGTGCGCTCGAGATGGTTTTGAAAGGATCCGGAGAGTGCGCCGAGGTGGGCTGGCGATTCCTGGGACTCAGCATCGCCGGCTGGTCGCTGGTCTGCTTCATCGCGCTTGGCGTGCTGGCCATCGTCGCCGCCGCCGTCGCCCGCGGCCGGCGATCGCGCAGATAGAAGAGGCTTGGAGCAGAAACCGCCGACACGGCGTTGGCGAAGCCATCCGGGGCGGGAGGGGCGTCACGACACGGTAGCTGCGAAGCAGCCGGGTGCGGGAGCGACGCCAGGAAGCCGGCTCCGCCCCAAAGTTTCGCTCGCCGTGATCCGGGTTCGGCTCAGGCGCGTTACCCGCAGACGGGCGCCTTCGGCGCTAACGTGTCCGCGCGCCGCGTCCGCGCGCCCCAAGCCGTCTGGACGAGGGCTTGGGCAATTGTCAGATTGTCAGGCGAAGACGTCCGGCGTCATCTGCTTCTGCAACTGCACGATATGATCCTTCAGTTGCAGTTTGCGTTTTTTCAAACGGCGCAACTGCAGCTGATCGACGCTGCCATCGGACAAGCGGGATATGACCACGTCGAGATCGCGGTGCTCGATGTGCAATTCATGAAGTTTTTGCTGCAGGGTTTCGATTTCCTCGTCGATCATGACTGGCTCCTTTTGCATGCAGGAAGATTGAGGAGGGCGCGTTGTTAGTGTCCCGAGTTGCCAATTCGCTACAGAAAAGATGCCGAGAATCGCCGCCATACCGCGTTGCGAATCCTCGCCAGGTGTACAACCTGGCTGTGGTTCGCGCCTTGTCTGGCGCCGATTTCGACACTTTTTATTGCCAACCTCAAGGGTCATCCTGATTATTCCGCGAACCAGCAACTCAGGACACTAGCGCTTCGTCAGATGATAGCCTATGGACGGGCAGATTTGAACCCGTCGTCGTCGGGCCCGGCCGATCGGCGAATGTGCGCCGGACAAAGCTGAACCAAGGTCGCGATCCCAAGTCCCATCCATTTCCGTTTCAATCGACATGCGCATCATTCCAGGGTTTACCGCTTTACTTCTTGCAGCGCTTCTTGCCGGATTTCTTGCCGGATGCAACGCCATGCAGTTGAGTTACAACAACGCCGATACGGCTTTGAGCTGGATGGCCGACGATTATCTCGCGCTCGACAAGCCGCAGGAAAAGATGCTGCGAACGCGGCTCGACAATCTGCTGAGTTGGCATCGCGCAACTGCGCTGCCAGAATATGCCGATGCATTGCGGGAAACGAAAAACAAAGTTGCCGCCGGCTTGAAACGCGAGGATATCATCTGGCTGATCGATGCCGGCCGCTCCGAGTATGACGATGTACTGAGTCGGACAGCGTCGCAAGCGGTCGGCGTGCTGTTGACGATTTCGGCCGAACAAATCGACAATCTGGAAAAGAAATTCGCGCGGGATAACGTCAAGTTCACCAAAGAGCATTTGCGCGGCTCGTTGCGGGAGCAGCGCGAAAAGCGCGCAGAAAAGACCATGAAGCGGGTGGAGCATTGGGTCGGGCCATTGTCGGACGAGCAGCAGGAGCAGATCACCGCGATCAGCTACGCGATGCCGATGACTTACGAGCTGTGGCGCGACGACCGCATTCGCAAGCAGCAGGAATTCGTGGCCATCCTGCGCGATCAACAAAGTCCGGCCGCGCTCGAGGCCAGCCTGAGGCAATGGTTGGCCAATTGGCAGCGCGGAAAGTCGGCGGAATATCAGCGCGCATCCAGCGCGTTTCAGGAACAGTCGGTATCGCTGATTCTGGCGGTAGACGCGATGATCACGCCGGCGCAACGCGCCAAGGCGCTTGCCAAACTGCAAAGCTATATCGATGATTTCAAGGCGCTGGCCGTCAAGCGGGCCCAAGGAGGGCAGGCGGGGGGAGGACAGGCGGGCCGGGCGGGGCAATCGGGCAAAGCCGGGCTGCTAGGCGCATCCGACTAGCAAGCGCAACGAGAACGGCATTATCGGGTTCGAACTGCGGGACGACCGCTCCAGCTTATACCTGAATCTTCGTTGCCGTGTTGCTCGGATTCCCAGGAGCGTCGGAAGCAGGCCCCTAATGGCCGTCGAACTGGCACAGCGCCACGCTTGGCAGGCCGAGCCGTTCGAGCCGAGCCCGGCCGCCGAGATCAGGTAAATCAATCACGAAGCCGCACCCGACTACAATGCCGCCGGCCTTCCGGATCAGCACGGCTGCCGCTTCCGCCGTTCCACCGGTTGCGATCAGATCGTCCGCCAACAGAACCCGGTCGCCGCTTTCCAGCGCATCAACGTGAATTTCCAGGCTGTCGGCGCCGTATTCGAGCGCGTAATCCTGGTTGAAGCAGTCGAACGGAAGTTTGCCGCGCTTACGAATCGGTACGAAACCCGCACCCCGCCGATACGCGAGTGACGCGCCGATAATGAAGCCACGCGCTTCGATCGCTGCGACCTTGTCGATAGCCAGATCGGCGAATGCCGCGCTCAACCGGTCGATGGTCTCGCGAAATCCATCGGCGTGTTTGAGCAGCGTCGTGATGTCGCGAAACAGGATGCCTGGTTTCGGAAAGTCCGGGATCGTGCGAATGAGCGATTTGATATCCAATTTTGTTATCGTAACGTTGAAGGTCGAGAGCGACAGCAGATTAGCCGGCTCTTGAAAAACGTAGCGAGCGCAGCGCGCTGCCTGCGGGAGGAGCAGAATTCCACGCCGGCAGACGGATGCGACCTTGAAGGCGCGCACAGCGACCGCTATTCAATCCGACGCTTGGCATCCCGCTTCGCTGGCCGCACCCCATTAAGGGGCCACTGTTCCGCGCTTGCGGGCGCACAAGGCGCGAAAGGCCGAAAAAGCGGAATATTAGGGGAATGCATGAGCATTTTAGTTACGACATAACCTGAAGGTTAGTCTTCACTGAACTTCGTTTTGCGGCCCTGAGCAACGAAGTATTGGCAAACGCGGTAGTTTTTCATCCGCCTGTTAAGCGGGATTTCGCAAAGGCAGATTCTCGATCGCGATCGGCTCGATGGTTTCGGCCAGCGCGAAGCCGAATATCTGCGCGTAAAAATACAGTTCGGCTTCCAGCGCGCGTTTGACGTTCTCGGCGCGGCGAAAGCCGTGTTGTTCCCCCTCGAAGGCGATATATGCAACGGGCAGGCCTTTGGCGCGCACGGCATCGAGCATCTTCTCGGCCTGATTCGGCGGCACGATTTTATCTTCCAGACCCTGCAGCAGAATAATCGGACACGAAAGCTGCGATGCGAAGTGTACGGGCGAGCGCTCGACATAAGTCGCACGCATCTCGGGATACGGCCCAACCAGACTGGCGGTGTAGCGCGATTCGAATTTATGCGTATCCAGGTCGAGCGCTTCGAGGTCGGAGACGCCGTAATAGCTCGCGCCGGCTTTGAACACGTCGCGAAACGTCAGTGCGCACAAGGTCGTGTAGCCACCGGCGCTCGCGCCGCGGATGATCAGCTTGTCGCGATCGGCTTCTCCGCGCTCGACCAGATAGTGCGCACCGGCAACGCAGTCGTCGACGTCGATCACGCCCCAGCCGCCCTTAAGCCGCTCGCGATAGGCGCGGCCGTAGCCGGTGCTGCCGCTGTAGTTCACATCGAGAACCGCGATGCCGCGGCTCGTCCAGTACTGGGTTTTCAGATTCAACGCGGTCGAGGTCGCGGCGGTCGGGCCGCCGTGGCTGATCACGATCAGCGGCGGTCGGGTGCCCTCAGGCGCGCGAAAGCGCGAATTTTTTGGCGCGTAGAAAAAACCATGCGCGGTCAATTGTTTGCGTCCGTGCCGAGTCGCAAATTCGATCGCCTGCGGCGCCGAAATCAGGTCTGCATCCGGCGTGAACGAATTCGAGCGCTGCAGAATTTCGATCTCGCCGATCTTGCCGGCGCGGTCGATAGGCAATCTGACCACGCTGCTCGCCTCGGTTGGCGATGCCGCAATGAATACCGCAGCGCCGCGGTGCGCACGCAGGAAACTGATCTCGCTGTAGGGCAGGCGAATGTCGGTCAATTCCTGGTTTGGCGTATCGATCGTCGCCAGCCGCCAACTGCCCCGCGTGGTGTACGCGCAAATCAGCCGCTGCGATGCAAGAAACGCATAGGTCGACAAGCCGAATACCCAATGCGCGGCGGCAAAATCGGCTTGCATCGGGCACAGCGATTCAACGTTTTCGTCCAGCCGTCGATACAGATTCCAGAAACCGCTGCGGTCGGAGACGAAATGCAGCACGCCGTCGGGCGACCATTCCGGCTGCACGATCGCTTCGGACAGGCCGCCGGCGATGTGCTCGGGTGAGCCGATGTTCCCGTTGTCATCGAACTCGGCCACCCACAGCTCGCAGCCGTCCCAAGGCATGTTCGGGTGATGCCAGGACAACCAGGCTAGACGTCGATGATCCGGGCTCAAACGCGGCGAAGAATAGAAATCGCTGCCGGCTACCAGGATCCGTTCGACGCCTTCGCCAAGCGAGACGCAGGCGATGGTGTTTACCGCTTCGCGCGAAGAATCGCTGTGGTCTTCGCGCACGCAGATCAGACGCTCTCGGGCGGCGTCGTAAGCGAAATCGGCGTAGCGCCGCGCCGATGCAGCCGTCAGCGGCTGCGGCGCGTTGCCCGCATGCTGCCGATACAAGCGCTGATCGGCGAAATTGGCGAAATAAACCTGTCCATCGACAACCGTAAACGCGCCGCCGCCATACTCATGCACGCGGGTGCGCACGTTAAACGGCGACGGTGTGATATCGGCGACCGTCTCGTCAGCCTGCTGTCGTACGACGACGTTTCGACCGCCTTCGGACGGCCGCATCTCCACCCAATATAGGTCATCGCCATCGGTGATGACCTGGCCTAATGAATTGGCGCCGAATGCGACCATTGCCGCCGAAAATGGCGAATGCCACGAGCCGAAATTAGCCACCTGGGGGCTCTTCATCTTGTCAGCGATTCCGATTTTCCTCGTCATGCTGTTTCTTGATCGAAACCCAATGCGCGAAACCTTGCTCAATTTTTAACTGGTTACTGCAAGGTGAGGTGGCCCCCGTTCGTTGCGACAGCCCGTCAAAGAAGATAAGTGCAGCCCTGCGGGTTACGCTGCCAGCGGTACTGGCAGCGAATCGAAGTAGACGGCAACCGGCGTGACGCCGTCAAGCGCACGATGCGGCCGGCGCCCGTGGTAGAAGTCGATGTAGCGAGCAAGCCCTGTCTT
>JACMKV010000063.1 GCA_014379915.1 Burkholderiales bacterium | reverse complement strand
CCAAGCTTGGAAGTAGAATGCAGAACAACGCCAGGCCGGCGACTACGGGGAGTTTGCCGTGCACGTTGCCTCCTTGGTGGCGAACCGTACAGCTATTCCTACTGATTCTTGATTTCCGCCGAACATTGCGCGCAAAACCGCACGAGGTCAATATGCCGAAAGGCATAGGCCGAAAGTCATATGGAGCCGCAGAAATTTTGATGTACCATTTCCGTCTGCGAAGAGCGATGCTCGCCAATGCGCAAGCATTCCCGCCAATTGGCAAAATCGTCGCGACAATAAGGAGTAGAGATCAGCGCAACCATAAGCGGCTTGCACAACGCGTGCCGCGATGGCCAGGAAGTGGGAGGAGGAGTTTCATGACTCGCGGTCTGCGCCTTCGTGTAGTTCTTTTTCTCGCCGCAAGTTTGATCGCGGGCTGCGCTGCCAAGCCGCCGCCTGGGCCGACTATCCCACCTGCCCCGCCGCCATTAAAAGCCACCGTCGTTCAGGCTTCCTTTGAAGCTGCGGCCAACGTCAATCCCGATTCGAACGGGCGAGCATCGCCTGTCGTTGTCCATTTCTTCGAGTTGAAGTCTCCGGCAGCATTTGAAGGCGCCGATTTTTTCTCGTTGTTCGAACGCGAGAAAGAGACCCTCGGCGCTGATTTGGTCGCGCGCGAGGAACTGCTGCTGACGCCCGGCGGCAAACAGCAACTCGAACGGCGCCTGGATCCGGCGACGCGCTATGTCGCTGTCATTGCCGCATTCCGCGATCTCGACCGCGCGAAGTGGCGCGCCTATGTGGAAGCGCCGCTCAGCAAAGTGACACCGGTCGTGGTGCGCCTGCAGTCGCGCGAGGTTTCCATGTCCATACCGCAGAAATAAGCGAAGTGCTGGAAGCATGCTTACGCAGCACATAATCTTGCAGCGCTCAGGGGCCGCTGATGTCATGGAACGATAAGGTCATCTGGTCGGAGGGCATGTTCTTGCAGCCCCAGCATTTCCAGCAGCACGATCGTTATCTCGAAAGGCTGATCGAATCGCGCACCGCTCCGATAGCGGCCCACCATTGGGGCTTCATGAATCTGCTTATCGATGAGGCTGCGCTGGCGCTGGGGAAAATCGCGCTGACTTCCGCGCGCGGCATCATGCCCGATGGGACGCCTTTTGATTTCCCCAATACCGATCCGGCGCCGCCGCCGCTCGACATACCGCGCGAGGCAAAGAATCAAGCGATCGTGCTGGCGCTGCCGATGCGGCGTTATGGCAGCGACGGCGCGGATGATGATGGCGGGCTTGCACGTCACAGCTTGTCGGATTTTGAGGTACAGGATAGCGGCGCGGCCGAGCGCGGCGCGCTGCTGCAAGTCGGCCGCCTGCGACTGCGCGTGTTGCTGCAGAATGACGCAACCGCGGCCTATGCAAATCTCGGCATCGCTCGCGTAATCGAGCGGCGCGCCGACAATCAGCTCGTGCTCGATAGAGGTTACATCCCGCCGACGCTTTCGATCCGCAATAACGGGATTTTGTCCGGATACGCTGCCGAACTGCGCGGCTTGCTGCATCAGCGCGGCGATGCGCTCGGCGGGAGGCTATCGCAGCCGGGGCGCGGCGGCGTCGCCGAAATCGCCGATTTCCTGTTGCTGCAAACGGTTAACCGCTTCGAGCCGCTGTTCTCGCACTTTGCCCAAAGTCCGCTGCTGCACCCGCAGCAGTTGTATGCGACTTGCTTGTCGCTGGCCGGCGATCTATCGACGTTCAGCCGCGAAAACCGCCGCCCGTTAGCGTATCCGGATTATGTGCACGACGATCTCGAGAATAGCTTCGCGCCATTGATGGCCGATCTGCGCCGCTCATTGAGTATGGTCCCCGAGCAACGCGTCATCCCAATCGAGTTGAAGGACCGCAGTTACGGCGTTCGGGTCGCGATCATTCCCGATCTCGATCTGCTGAAAAGCGCGAGCTTCGTGCTGGCGGTGAACGCGCAAGTTCCGCCGGAAGCGTTGCGCAACCGATTTCCAACGCAGGTTAAAATCGGGCCGGTCGAGCGCATACGCGATCTGGTGAATCTGCATTTGCCCGGCATACCGCTGCACTCGCTGCCGGTCGCGCCTCGGCAGATTCCGTATCACGCCGGTTTCAATTATTTCGAGT
>JACMKV010000460.1 GCA_014379915.1 Burkholderiales bacterium | reverse complement strand
GGGCATCGGGCAGCCAGGTATGCACCGGCCACATCGGCACCTTGACCGCGAAGGCCATGAACAGCGCGATGAAAACCAGTATCTGCGCGGATAGCGGCAGCGGCAGCGCGTAAAAATCGGACAGCGCAAAGCTGCCGCCGGCAGCGTTGTACAAATAGATGAACGCGACCAGCGTCAGCAGCGAGCCGAGCAGCGTGTACAGAAAAAATTTCATGGCCGCGTAAATCCGGTTCGCTCCGCCCCAGACGCCGATAATGATGAACATCGGAATCAGGGTCGCTTCGAAAAAAAAGTAGAACAGCATGGCGTCCATCGCGCTGAAAACGCCGTTCATGAGCCCGGACATGATCAGGAACGCTGCCATGTATTGCGCGACTTTCTGCTCGATTACGCGCCAGGCCGCGATCACGACGAGCACCGTCGTGAAACTGTTCAGCAGGATCAGCAGCAGCGAAATGCCATCGATGCCGATGTGGTAATTGACCTTGTAGCGCTCGATCCACGGATTCAACTCGACGAACTGCATGCCGTGCGCGAGCGGATCGAAGGCCGCCCACAGCGGCAACGTGACGAGAAACCCGGCGAGTGCGCCAATCAGCGCCAACATGCGAACCTGGCCGGCGCGCGCATCCGAGCCGATCGCCAGCACGACCAGCCCGAACACGATGGGCAGCCAGATGGCGAGGCTCAACAACGGCAAGGCGGAAAGCATCTGTCGTCAGTTATTCTTGTACGGAAATCAAACGCGGACAAACCACAAGGTCATCAGCAGCAGCACGCCGATGATCATCGCGAACGCGTAGTGGTAGATATAGCCTGATTGGAACTGGCGGACGATAGCCGAACTCCACGCCACCATGCGCGCCGAGCCGTTGACGAAAAACCCATCGATGACGGCAACATCGCCAATCTTCCACAAACCGCCGCCGATGCGGCGAGCGCCTCCGGCGAAGAACCAGTCGTTGAAACGATCGAAGCCGTACTTCTGCTCGAGCACTGTGTAGATCACTCCAAAGCCTTGCCGGATACGGGCCGGCCAGGTTGGCCGAGCGAGGTACAGCAGCCAGGCGGTGGCAATGCCGGCTACCGCCAGCCAGAACGGCAAGGTCATCAGGCCGTGCAATGCAAAAGCGGCGCTGCCGTGGAACTCATCTTTGAGCGTACCCAACACGTCATGTGTCGGGGCGGCGACGATAGCATCCGCGAACCAGTTGCCGAACAACATCGGCTCGATGTGAGCCCAGCCGGCGTAGATCGACGGAATCGCCAGCAGCACCAGCGGCGCCGTCACCACCCACGGTGGCTCGTGGAGATGATGCCGCGTTTCTTCATCCATACGCGGCTTGCCGTGGAAAGTCAGAAACAACAGGCGGAACGAGTACAGCGCGGTGATGAAAACCGCGCTCAATACGGCAAAATACGCAAAGCCGGAGCCAGGCAGCGTCGAGGCGTGCACAGCTTCGATGATCGCGTCCTTCGAGAAAAATCCGGCGAACGGCGGAATCCCGGCCAGCGCGAGCGAGCCGATCACGGCAGTCCAGTAAGTGATCGGCAGGTATTTTTTCAGGCCGCCCATGCGGCGCATATCCTGCTCGTGATGCATCGCGATGATCACCGAGCCCGCCGCGAGGAATAACAGCGCCTTGAAGAACGCGTGCGTCATCAGATGGAAAATGCTCGCAGCATAAGCCGAAGCGCCGAGTGCGACTGTCATATAACCAAGCTGCGACAAGGTCGAATAGGCGACCACGCGCTTGATATCGTTTTGCACCAGGCCAAGCAGCGCCATGAAAAAGGCGGTGATCGCGCCGATCACCATGACGAACGACAGCGCCGTTTCCGATAGTTCGAACAGCGGCGACATGCGCGCAACCATGAAAATGCCGGCCGTCACCATGGTCGCCGCGTGGATCAGCGCCGAGATCGGCGTCGGCCCTTCCATCGAATCGGGCAGCCAGACGTGCAGCGGAAATTGCGCGGATTTGCCCATCGCGCCTATGAACAGCAGGATGCAAATCACGGTCGGCAACAGCCACGCAACGCCCGGAATGATTTCGATCGGATGCTGCGCGAACTGCGGCGCCAGCGTGAACACCTGCGCGTAATCGAGCGTGCCGAAATACAGCAGTACGAGTGCTACGCCAAGCAGAAATCCGAAATCGCCGACGCGATTTACCAGAAACGCTTTGAGATTCGCGTAGATCGCCGATTCGCGCGTATACCAAAAGCCGATCAGCAGATAGGAAACCAGGCCGACCGCTTCCCAGCCGAAGAACAATTGCAGGAAGTTGTTGGCCATTACCAGCATCAGCATCGAGAACGTGAACAGCGAGATATAGCTGAAGAAGCGCTGATAGCCTGGGTCGTCGTGCATATAGCCGATGGTGTAGATGTGAACCATCAGCGACACGAAGGTCACGACGACCATCATGGTCGCCGACAGCCGATCGATCAGAAAGCCGATCTCGAAGACCGTCTCGCCCGAGGTCAACCAGGTGTAGACCGCGCCATTGAAAAAATTACCCTGCGCGACATCGCGAAACACGACGAACGACATCGCGAACGACGCAATCATCAGCGCGATCACAAT
>JACMKV010000459.1 GCA_014379915.1 Burkholderiales bacterium | reverse complement strand
TTTGACCAGATTCTCTCGCTGCTGCGGCGTCGCATCGCGCCAGCCGCGGCCGACCGCAAGCATGGTCATGCGGGCGAAATTGAAGTGCGGCAGCACCTTGGCCTCGACCAGCTCGATGATCTTTTGCTTGTCGCCGGACTGGATGTCCTTGTCCTTCTGGACGATAGCCAACACTTCCTTTGTCGTACTGCGGATCATCTGATCGGGGGGAATCTCGGCGGCGACCGCCGGAAGACCAAGCAAACCGCCGATGAGAAGGCTGACAAGCAGGCCGATGAACGGCGATTTCGAAGCTATGTTCATAGATTCGTTTATCCTCGAATGAAAAGACAAATGCGGCTTATTCGCCAGGTCCGAATCCGGGGGGTGCGGGTGCCCTCGGCGTTGATGGCGCAGCGGCTCCCTCTGAATCTTTTGATTCGTTCCCCGTGCTGAAAAGAAATTTCCCGATCAGCTTTTCCAGTACAACCGCGGACTGCGTCAACATCAGCGTATCACCAGGCTGCAAGGGTTCGGGATCGGCGCCCGCTTCGAGCCCGACGTATTGCTCACCGAGCAAACCGGAGGTAAGAATCGATGCCGTCGTATCTTTGGTGAATGGGTAACGCTTGTCGATGCCGAGCGTTACCTTCGCATCGAAGCGCTGCGGGTCGAAGCTGATGTCGACGATATGACCAATCACCACGCCCGCGCTTTTGACTGGCGCCCGGCGCTTCAAACCGCCGATATTGTCGAAATGCGCATTAACTTCGTAGGTATCGGACACGCTAATGGCCGAGAGGTTTCCGACTTTGACGGCTAGAAACAGTAAGGCGCCGATGCCAAGTGCTACAAACAGTCCTACCCATAAGTCCAGCTTCTTGCGTTCCATTACAACCCCCGAAACATGAGTGCAGTCAAAGCGAAATCAAGGCCGAGTATCGCGAGTGACGAGGTGACAACCGTGCGCGTGGTCGCCCGCGAAACGCCTTCAGCGGTGGGGGGCGCGTCGTAGCCTTCGAATAACGAGATCGCTGTTATGGCGACGCCGAACACCACGCTTTTGATTACGCCATTGACGATGTCGCGGCGCACGTCGACAGCCGCCTGCATCTGCGACCAGAATGAACCCGCGTCGACGCCGATCATGACGACACCGACGAGATAGCCGCCGAACACGCCCATCACGCTGAACATTGCTGCCAGGAGCGGCATCGAAACGACGCCGGCCCAAAACCGCGGCGCGACCACGCGAGCGATCGGGTCAACAGCCATCATTTCCATCGCGCTGATCTGCTCAGTCGCTTTCATCAGCCCGATTTCGGCGGTCATCGCCGATCCAGCGCGGCTCGCAAAAAGAAGCCCCGCGACCACCGGACCGAGCTCGCGTACCAAAGACAATGCGACGATCACGCCGAGCGCTTCCTCCGAACCGTAGCGCTCCAGCGTTTCATACCCTTGCAGACCGAGTACCATGCCGACGAACAAACCCGAGACGGCGATGATGATCAGCGACAGGAAGCCGCTGAAGTAGATTTCCCGTATGGTCAGGCCGATGCGGCGGAAGCTGGTCGCCGAACTTAGCAATACCAGTACGAAAAAACGGCTGGCGTAGCCGAGGCGCCAAACTCCCCCGACTGCGAAGCCGCCCAAAGCGCGCAAGCCATTGGCGACCGCGCTAAGCATGACGGTCGATACTATGCATGCGCCTTTATCATCAAGTCGTCAGCGATTTTGCGTCCGGGATAATGGAAAGGCACGGGTCCGTCTTCTTCGCCATGCACAAACTGATGGACGAATTCCTTCTCCGAATCGCGCATCTGGTTCGGTGTGCCGTGCGCGACGATAGCGCCCTCCGAAACGAAATAAACGTAATTGACGATCTTCAGCGATTCCTGCACGTCGTGGGTGACGACTATGGACGTTGCGCCGAGTGCATCGTTCAAGCGCCGGATCAGGTTGCCAACGACGCCGAGCGAAATCGGATCGAGGCCGGCGAACGGTTCGTCGTACATGATCAGCATCGGGTCGAGCGCGATAGCGCGCGCCAACGCAACGCGACGCGCCATGCCGCCGGATAATTCCGACGGCATCAAAGCATGCGCTCCGCGCAGGCCGACCGCCTGCAGCTTCATGAGCACCAGGTCGCGGATCAGCGATTCGGGCAGATCCGTGTGCTCGCGCATTTGAAACGCGACATTGTCGAAGACCGACAAATCAGTAAACAGCGCGCCAAACTGGAACAGCATGCCCATGCGCCGGCGCATGCGATAAAGCTCATCGCGATCGAGCTCGTGCATCACGCGCCCGGCCACTTTCACATTGCCTTTGGACGGCCGCAACTGGCCACCGATCAGGCGCAGCAGCGTAGTTTTGCCGCAGCCGCTGCCACCCATAATGGCCACGACCTGGCCCTTGGCGATCGAAAAATTGATTCCCTTGAGGATGGGCCGCTTGCCGTAGGCGAAGCTGACGTCGTCGATTTCGACCAACGTTTGCTGGTTGGCGGTATGTGTGATCAAAGTCCGCGGATTTTAAACTAGATAGGGTCAACAATCGAGTGCGGAGGTGGACGCCTCGGCGCGCGGACACGGCGCGTGAACACGTTAGCGCCGAAAGGCGCCCGTTTGCGGGTAACGCGCCCAGCCACGGCCTCCCGCACCCAGCCGCTGCGGATACCGTGTCGACGTGGCAGCGCCGCAGGCGCCCGTTTGCGGGAAGCGCGCCTTGGGCCGAACCCGGATCACGGCGAGCGAAGCTTTGGGGCGGAGACGGGTTCGAGGCGTCGCTCCCGCAACCGGCTGCTTCGCAGTAACGTGTCGCGACGCCCCCTCCCGCCCCAGATCGCTTCGCGAACACCGTATCGGCAAGCCGCCGCACTATGATGCCTTCCTGCGTTCTGGCACAATTGTTGGCCAATCGGCTTCAATAGGATTTTCGGAGATATCTTGGAAACGAAAGCCAGCGCCAAACCCGATCTGCTCATCGTCGACGACGATCCGCTGATTTCCGATACTTTGAATTTCGTACTCAGCAAGGATTTTGAAGTCTACGTCGCCGATTCGCGCGAGCAGGTCAAAATCCTGTTGCGCCAACTCGACAAGGCGCCGCAGCTCGCGCTGGTCGACCTTGGTTTGCCGCCCAACCCGCATCGGCCTGACGAGGGTTTCCGCCTGATCAGCGAGCTTCTCGCCTATTCGCCCGGTATCAAAATACTGGTGCTGTCCGGCCAAAACGACGACGCCAACGCGCGCCACGCGCGCACTCTGGGCGCAATAGAATTCATCGCCAAGCCGTGCGACACGGCCGAGCTGAAATCTCTGTTGCTAAAGTCGCTGCAGATACGCCAAGCCGAAATGGGTGCGCCGGCAGAACGCGGCATTTTAGGGAGCAGTCTGCCGGTGGAAAAACTGCGCCAGCAAATCGTTCAGTACGCCAATGCGCCATTTCCGGTTTTGATCGAAGGTGAATCGGGCAGCGGCAAGGAGCTGGTTGCCGCCTCCTTGCATCGGCAAAGCAAACGCGCAGGCAAGCCGTTTCTGGCGTTGAACTGCGCGGCGATTTCGCCGAATCTGGTCGAGCCTACCCTGTTCGGCTACGCCAAAGGCTCGTTCACCGGCGCTACCAGCGCACGTTCCGGCTATTTTGAAGACGCGCGCGACAGCACCTTGTTTCTCGACGAAATAGGCGAATTACCGCTCGAATTGCAGGCCAAGCTGTTGCGCGTGCTCGAAAACGGCGAGTTCCAGCGCGTCGGCGAAACGCAAAGCCGCATGAGCAATGCGCGCGTCGTCGCCGCGACCAACCGCGATTTGCGCCAGGAAATCCGCAACGGCCGCTTCCGCGCCGATCTATACCATCGTCTCAGCGTTTTCAGTGTCACGATGCCGAGTTTGCGCGAACTCGGCGAGGATAAACGTCTGCTGCTCGATCACTTTCGCGACTTTTACGCCAGGCAAAGCAACGTCAAACTGTTCGAACTCGACAAAAAAGCCATGGATGTTTGGCTAAGCTACGGCTTCCCCGGCAACGTTCGCGAGCTTCGCAACATCGTCATCCGCCTGACGACCAAATACGGCGGACAGAACATCAACGTCGAGCAGTTGCAACCCGAACTGGAAATGGAAAGCAGCGATCCGAATCTCGGCGGTTTGCCGGTCGCACAGGACTTCAAAACGCTGCTCGAAAGCGCGAAAAAACATCTGCAATTGCAGAAGAATTTCGATCTCGATTTCACCCTTCAGCAATGGGAAAAAGGTTACGTCGAAGCGGCGCTGCTGATCACCCACGGCAACCTGAGCCAGGCGGCCAAACTGCTCGGCATCCATCGCACCACGCTGTACAGCCGCATGCAGAATTACACAACGCCGGATATCGAGACCAGTTAGCGTAGCTGACTTTGACGGATTCGGTGCATTTGCGGTTGCGGTTGCGGATTTAGTGTCCTGAGTTGCTGATTCGGTGCAGAAAAGGTGCCGAGAAATCGGCGCCACCGCGTTGCGAATCCTCGCCAGGTGTTCAACCTGGCTGTGGTTCGCGCCTTCTGGCGACGATTTCGGCACTTTTCATTGCCAATCTAAAAGGCGTCGTCCTGTTTATTCCGCGAACTAGCAACTCAGGACACTAGCGCATGTATTACGCCCATTTCGGCCTTTCCGAGCCGCCTTTTCGAATCACGCCCAACACCGGGTTCTTTTACAGCGGCGGCAGCCGCGGCGCGGTACTAGACGCCCTGATTTACGCAATCACGCAAGGCGAAGGCATCGTCAAGGTCACTGGCGAGGTCGGCAGCGGCAAAACCATGTTGTGCCGCATGCTGCAAACGCGCTTGCCGGAGCATGTCGAAACCGTCTATTTGGCAAATCCGAACGTTTCAGCGGACGAGATTCTGCACGCGATCGCTTTCGAACTGCAGCTGCCCATCGCCCAGGCTGCGCGTGACGCCAGCCGCCTCGAAGTCATGCACGCGCTGCACGAGTACCTGCTCGAGCGCCACGCAGCCGGAAAGCAGGTCGTCATATTCGTCGAAGAGTCGCAGAGCATGCCGCTCGCGACGCTCGAAGAAATCCGCCTACTGTCCAATCTCGAAACCCACGATCACAAGCTCCTGCAGATCGTGCTGTTCGGGCAACCCGAGCTCGACGCAAATCTGCGAGCGTCCAACATACGTCAACTCCGTGAGCGTATCTCGCACAGTTTTTCGCTGTCGCCGTTTGGCAGTCACGATGTCGGCGAATATCTGCGTTTTCGCTTACGCGCCGCCGGTTATCGTGGTCCTGATTTGTTCAGTCCTAAAGTCGCCAACTTTCTCGCCAATGCAACTTCCGGCGTAACCCGCCGCGTCAATCTAGCGGCGGACAAAACGCTGCTTGCGGCATTCGCCGAGAGCACGCATACGATCAGGCTCAAACATGCCAAAGCCGGCGTTCGCGACAGCGAATTCGCAGCTCCGCATCTCATTTCCGCAAAGTGGGCCGTAGCGTCGGCGCTGCTGGTTGCCGCTGCCGGACTCGGCGCCGTGCTGTTCACGTTTTACGAAATCAAAACTCGTCCCACGGCAGATATCGCTCGTGAGCCATCCGCTAGCAGCTCTACAATCGATCTAGCATGGAGGGCAACGACAGCGCCTCCTGTCGCTGAGCAAAATCCTTCGCTCTCGATGCGTGCCCCTTCGGTTACGCCGGCAGAGGCGGCGCCGACGACCGGTGTCGCTCATTCTCGGGAGCTGGCCGAAGACTTGCTAACAGCTCGTATCGTAAAGACGCAGGAGTGGCTGAAGAATCAGAACGGCTCGACTTTCAGTATTCAGCTGATGGGCACTGAAAACGAGACTAGCTTGGCAAAATACATTAAAGAAATAACTGACTACATTGAATCAGAAGATATTTATGTTTACCGTACGCGAGCCAAGCAGAACCCATCGCTGACGGTGCTGTACGGCAGCTATGCGAGCCGTGCAGAAGCGAACAAGGCACTTGCCGAGCTTCCACAACAGCTGAGGACATACCGTCCGCTGTTGCGGACGGTACAAGGGATACGCGCTGAGATCGGCCTCCATCAACTTCCTTGAAGTGGCGGCCTTGGCGCCGTTTTCATCGAAGGGAAGGAAGAGGGAAGTCGAACATGGCTACAAGAAGTACGGCGAATTTTCGGCGCCGCGATCCGGGCAAGGCAAAAGAACGCTCGCGCAGCTTCGCAAGCGTCCATCGGCATTTCTTTCCGTTTTTTGTCAGTTTGTCGCTGGCTCTGCTCGCCGGTTGCGCAAGCTATCGTCCCGAAATACCGGTTTCCAAGGGGCACATCGACAAGGAGACGGTCGCCCCCAGGCCTGAAGTTACGCCTCCCCCGGTTGCCCGTGGCGCTTACGTGCCTCCGCCCAAGCCAGCGGTTAAGCAGCCGACCTACAGCGTCGTCGTCAACGACGTTCCGGTAAAGGAATTGCTGTTTGCCCTCGCCCGCGACAGCAAGCAGAACATCGACATCCATCCCGGCATCGAAGGCAAGGTCACGCTGAACGCAGTCAATGAAACGCTGCCCGCGATTCTCGATCGCATCGCACGGCAGGTCGATATGCGATACCGGCAGGAAGGCAATGCGCTGACCGTCGAGCAAGATACGCCGTTCATGAAAACGTATCGCGTCAATTATGTAAATTTGTCACGCGCGACGACTTCAACGTCCAGTGTTGCAACCCAGATTTCGAGCACCAGCGGCAGCGGTACGCAGACTGCAGGCGCGCAAGGCAGTCCGGTTGGTGGCAGCACCGGCAATGCGTCGAACACCACGGTTACGAGCAAATCGAGCAATGATTTTTGGGACGTGTTGGCGCAGAACATGCGCAATATCCTGGCCTCGACTCAAGCACAAAAGCTATCTTCGGAAGAAAGAATCGCCCGCCTCGATCAGATCAAGACCGCGCAGACCGAGCGCGTGCAGCAGGCGGAAGCGGTGAGCGGCGCGGGCATCTCGGCTGCGAACCTGTTCAGTACCGCGTTCGGCACACCCTTGACGGTTCCAGGTGACCCGAAAGACGACATCGTCATCAATGCCGTCGCCGGCACCGTCAGCGTCCTGGCGACCGAGCGGCAGCAGGCCCTGGTTCAGCAATATCTGGATCACGTGATTTCATCGGTCCAGCGTCAGGTGCTGATCGAAGCGACGATCGTGGAAGTGCGGCTTTCAGACACCTACCAGGCAGGCGTCGATTTCAGCCGTCTGGCAATAACCGGCGGCCTGAATGTGACGCAATCGCTCACGCAAGGCAGTTTGTTGAGCCCGCCGAACCTGACTATTGGTTATGTAAATCCGACGTCCGCGATCGGCAACATTGCAGCCGCGGTCAGACTGCTCGAGCAATTCGGCAATGCGCGCGTGCTATCGAGCCCGAAACTTATGGCGCTGAACAATCAGACGGCGCTGCTGAAAGTTGTCGATAACCGTGTGTTCTTCAA
>JACMKV010000458.1 GCA_014379915.1 Burkholderiales bacterium | reverse complement strand
TGGCATCCCGCTTCGCGGTCGCATCCCCCAAAGGGGCCCCTGCTCCGCGGCTTCGCGGGGCGCACGAAGTGCTGCGGGCCGAAAAAGGGGAATGCGGCTGTGACACGGAGGCGCGCAGCGCCTGGAGCGGGAACAGCCGCTTGCCGCCGCTCCCGCACCAGCCCTTCGAGTACCGTGGCGCGGCGGCATGCGAATACATGAGCATTTGAGGCCCTGAGCAACGAAGTATTGGCAAGCGCAGTAGTTTTTCAATAGCCTGTTAACCTATCGGCAGCTTTTCGATTTTACGTCGACTGCCATAAACCAGGTTGACCATGCCGCGCGACACCATCACCGCGCTGAAAATCGAGGTCAGAATGCCGAGGCACAGCACAACCGCAAACCCGCGCACCGGGCCCGAGCCGAACGCAAACAAGGCTACGCCGGCGATCAGGGTCGTGATATTCGAATCGAGAATGGTGCCGAACGCGCGTTCATAGCCGGTGTGTATCGCCGCCTGCGGCGATACACCGTTGCGCAGTTCCTCACGAATGCGCTCATTGATCAGCACATTGGCATCGATCGCCATACCGATGGTCAGGGCGATTGCCGCCATGCCGGGCAAAGTCAACGTCGCTTGCAGCATCGACAGCATGGCAACCAGAAACAGCACGTTGGCAGCGAGCGCGAGCACCGAAATCACGCCGAACACGAGGTAATAAATCGACATGAACACGGCGATTGCGGCGAAGCCGAATAGCGTCGAATGGAAACCCTTGCTGATATTGTCGGCGCCGAGACTGGGCCCAACGGTGCGTTCCTCGATGATTTCCATCGGCGCAGCCAGTGCGCCAGCGCGCAGCAACAATGCGACATCGCGCGCCTCGATCGTAGTCATGCTGCCGCTGATCTGAACCCGGCCGCCGCCGATTTCCTGGCGAATGACGGGTGCCGTTACCACCTCAGCCTTGCCTTTTTCGATCAGCAAAATCGCCATGCGCTTGCCGGTGTTTTCACGCGTGACCTGCTGGAAAATCCGCGCGCCGCTGCCGTCGAGATTGATGTGGACGGCCGGCTCGCCGGTCTGGCTGTCGAAGCCGGGCTGGGCATCGGAAATGCGATCGCCGGTCAATACGACGTTTTTCTTGACCAGGATCGGCCGGCCATCCGGTTCGTAATAAAGCTCGGTCCCGAACGGCGCCTGCCCGCCCACAGCCGCGGCAATCCGGCCGGGATCGGATTGCGGATCGGCGTCCACCAAACGCACTTCCAGAGTTGCCGTGCGTCCGAGAATATCCTTGGCTTTGGCGGTGTCTTGCACGCCGGGCAATTGCACGACAACACGGTCTGCGCCCTGTTGCTGGACGATCGGCTCGGCAACGCCCAGTTCGTTCACACGATTCCGCAAGGTCGTAATGTTCTGCTGGAGCGCAAAATCCTGAATGCGCGTTTGCGCTTCCGGTTTCAGCTGTGCGATCAGCCGCAACTCACCACCCTGCTCCTGCTCGCGCAGCGCAAGATCCGGCATGGTCCGTTCGATTTCTGCAATCGCGCGATTGCGCGCTTCGCTGTCCTTGAAGCGAATCTGTACTGTCCGACCGTCGCGGGTAATGCCGCTATACGGAATCTTTTTGTCGCGCAGACCACTGCGGATGTCGTTGGCGTACCGCTCCGCGGCCTGGGTCAGCGCCGCGCGCATATCGACTTCGAGCAGGAAATGCACGCCGCCGCGCAAATCGAGGCCCAGATACATCGGCAGCGCGCCGATCGTGGACAGCCATTGCGGGCTGCTCGACAGCAGGTTCAGGGCAACGATATAACTCTCGCCCAGCGCACCCTGCAGAACATCCTTGGCGCGCAACTGCGCATCGGTATCGGCGAGCCTGACCTTGATGCTGTTGGCGTCGAGGAAAATGCCCCGGGTCGGAATGCCCGCTTTGCTCAGCGCGTCTTCAACCCTGCCAAGCAGCGCGGTATCGACCTTGGTCGACGAGCGTAGCGGAGATACCTGGACAGCCGGCGTTTCGCCGAAAAAATTCGGCAGCGTATACAGCAGGCCGATCAGCAACGCAACGCCGATAACGATGTACTTCCAGAGCGGATAACGATTCATGTAAAACCGTGAAGATGGTTATTGAGCGGTGTGGGTTACGTCGAAAGACCGTCTGCTTTCACATTCAACTCGAGCTTCGCCTTGACGCCTGGTTAGGCTTAAACGGCATTTGACCGCTTCGTTTAAACGCCTTTGATCGTACCCTTGGGCAGCAACGTCTGGATGGCGGCTTTCTGCACCTGAATCTCGACGTTGTTCGAAACCTCAAGGCCGACATAATTGTCGCCGACCTTGGTTACGCGGCCCAGGGTTCCGCCGGCGGTGATCACCTCGTCGCCCTTTTGCAGCGCGGTCAGCATCGTGCGATGCTCTTTGGCGCGCTTGGCCTGCGGACGGATCATCAGGAAATACAGCAGCACGAACATCAGGATGATGGGCAGCAGGCTGACCAGATCGAATCCGCCTGGCGCGGGCCCGGCTTGCGCGTGAGCTTCACTGATTAACACGACGATCTCCAGATAAACGGCAAGCAGGGCGAGCAACCCGACCGCCAATTGCGAAAAAGGCGAATTTTAGCACGATCGGGTGGCCCGCGCGCCCTTGAAAGCACGAGTGAAATCGTCCAACTGGTGGTTTTCGATCGCCGAGCGCAAACCGCGCATCAACTCCAGGTAATAGTGCAGGTTGTGCAGGGTGTTGAGCCTCGCACCCAGTATCTCGTTGGTGCGCTGCAGATGGTGGAGATAAGCGCGTGTGAAGTTGCGGCAGGTGTAGCAGTCGCAGGCTTCGTCAAGTGGTCGGGTGTCGGTCCGGTACTGCGCATTGCGCAGCTTGATCGTGCCGAAGCGCGTGAATAGCCAGCCATTCCTGGCGTTACGCGTCGGCAGCACGCAATCGAACAGATCGATGCCCTGCCCGACCGCAAACACGATGTCGTCCGGCGTGCCGACGCCCATCAGGTAGCGTGGCCGCTCATTCGGCAAACGCGGCGCGGTGTATGCGAGCACGCGTTGCATCTCGTGTTTCGGCTCGCCGACCGACAATCCGCCGATCGCATAACCGTCGAAGCCGATTTCGCTCAATCGAGCAATCGATTCCGCACGCAGGCCCTCATGCATGCCGCCCTGGACGATCCCGAACAGCGCATTCTGGTTGCCGTCGTGGGCGCGCTTCGAACGCTCGGCCCAGCGCAACGACAAACGCATGGATTCGGCGGCGATTCCCTCGTCGGCAGGATACGGCGTGCATTCGTCGAAGATCATCACGACATCCGAGTCAAGCACGCGTTGGATGCGCATCGATTCTTCCGGCGACAGAAAACAGCGGTCGCCGTTGACTGGCGACTGGAACGCAACGCCGTCTTCGCAAATCTTACGCAGCGCGCCAAGGCTGAATACCTGAAAGCCGCCCGAATCGGTCAGTATCGGCGCATCCCAACCCATGAAGCGGTGCAGTCCGCCGTGCGCTTCGATAACTTCCAATCCCGGCCGCAGCCATAGATGAAATGTGTTGCCGAGAACGGCTTGCGCGCCCAGGTCTCTCAGCTCGCCCGGACTCATCGCTTTCACCGCGCCGTAAGTGCCAACCGGCATGAAAGCTGGCGTTTCGACGACGCCGTGAGCAAGCGTTAGCAATCCGCGCCGCGCTGCGCCGTCGGTCGCGCTGACCCTAAACGGCAGCGGCTCCGGGAACGTCGGCGAGCTTGAAAAAATTGATCGTATATGCACGTATTTTGAGGCGAGCAAAATTGCTGCAGGCGGTGCGGGTCGCGGCCGCTGTCGGTAAAAAACTGCCAACTCCCGAGGAGAAACGGAGGGCCGAGATATGAATCCTGGATTCTCCGCCCCGGTTTGGTCGGGAGATCCCGATGCGATATCCGAAGTCCTCGTAGGTCGGATTGCGCGGCTACCTGACATCAAGGTGTCAAGTAGCTTGCCGGTAACCCGACCCATCATCCGTTTTGCGAGTCGACTGAAGTCTTGACCATGATGTAATCAGCGGCACGCGGTGGGGCCTCCCAATTAACCCCCGCACATAAAACCACATGGCGCTCCATGCTGATTGCATGTGCTACGAGGGAGAATATCACCCGTCTCGCACGTGCCAAGGCGATTAAGTTGCCGCGCCATTCCACACTACGGTTGCTCGACGCGCTCGATCAACATCGCATCGCCATAGCTGAAAAAGCGATAACGATGGTCGATCGCGTGCCGATAGGCGCTGCGTACATGATCGATTCCGCCAAACGCCGAGACCAGCATCAGCAGAGTCGATTTCGGCAAGTGGAAGTTGGTCAGTAGACGGTCGACGACGCGAAAGCGGTAGCCGGGCGTAATAAAAATGTCGGTCTCGCCCTCGCCTGCCCTGACACTGCCATCCGCTGCCGAAGCTTCGAGCGCGCGCAGGCTCGTCGTACCGACCGCGCAAATGCGCTTTCCAGCAGCTTTCGCTGCCACTATGGTGCGCGCGACGGTTTCGGAAATCGAATAACGCTCGCGGTGCATGCGGTGCTCGGCGATATTCTGTACGCGGACCGGTTGGAACGTGCCGGCGCCGACATGCAGCGTCAACCGAACAAGTTGCACGTCGGAAGCCGCAAGCTTTTCCAGGATCTCGGCATCGAAATGCAATCCGGCAGTCGGCGCGGCGACCGCGCCGGGTTCGCTGGCGTAGACGGTCTGATAGCGAACCTCGTCCGCTGCATCGGCAACGCGATCGATATAGGGCGGCAATGGAGTCTGCCCGTGCTCGCTCAGTACTTCCATGACCGGCTGCGCGAACCGCAAGCGGAAGAATTCGCCAGTTCGGTCGATGACGGCAGCACCAACCTTGGCGCTGGCGTCGGCGCCGAACAGCAAGCTGCTGCCTGGCCGCGGCGCGTGACTGGCGCGGATTTGCGCAAGCGCGTGGTAGCGATCGAGCACGCGCTCGATCAGCGCTTCGATCTTGCCGCCGCTTTGCTTGACGCCCAACAATCGCGCCTTCAGTACCCGCGTGTTGTTGAACACCAGCACATCGTCGGGCGACAACAGTTCGGGCAGATCGGAAAACCGGCGGTCCTTGATACTGCCGTCCGACGCAAGGTGCAGCAGCCGGCTCGCGCTGCGTTTCGGCAGCGGATGCAGCGCGACCAGTTCGGCAGGCAGATCAAAATCGAATTCGTCGAGCTGCATCGCGCGCATTGTACGTGCAGACTGGCCGCGTTCCGGCGTTCTCAATTGAAGGGGCAGGGGATTTCGGCGATAATCGCACGCCGGCCGGGATGGCGGAATTGGTAGACGCACGGGACTCAAAATCCCGCGGTGGCAACACCATGGGGGTTCGATTCCCCCTCCCGGCACCACGAGGTGATCCGAAGCAGTCCAAGTAAGTCCAGAAACCCCAATAACAACAAATAAATACTCCTCGCAAGTTAGCCGCTAGTTGCCAAGCAAGTCCATTGACATCCGGGGGTACGTGGGGGTACATTTTGGGGTATCGACTTTTCGTTAGTGGGGGTATCCAAAATGGCCTTGACCGACACCCGTTGCCGCACCGCTAAGCCTAACACCAAGCCGCACAAACTCGCCG
>JACMKV010000457.1 GCA_014379915.1 Burkholderiales bacterium | reverse complement strand
GTCGGCTTTTATTCGGCGTTCATCGTTGCCGACAAGGTGACGCTGATCACGCGCCGCGCCGGCCTGACCGCCGAGCACGGCGTGCGCTGGGAATCCCAAGGCGCCGGCGACTACACCCTGGAGGTCGTCGAAAAAGCCGCTCGCGGCACCGAAGTTACCCTGCACCTGAAGCCGGGCGAGGACGAGTCGCTTAACGACTGGCGCTTGCGCAGCATCATTCGCAAGTATTCCGATCACATTCAGCTGCCGATCGTCATGAAAGCCGAAGAAAAGGACGGCGGCGACGAAGATGCTCAGAAAGACCCGGCTGCGGCAAATGCGGAGGAAACCGTCAACGCGGCGAGCGCGTTGTGGGCGCGACCTAAGTCGGAGATCACGCAGGAGCAATACGACGAATTCTACAAGCATGTCGCCCACGACTTCGAAGCGCCGCTCGCATACGCGCACACACGTGTCGAGGGCAAACAGGAATACACGCAGCTACTGTTCATTCCGGCGCGCGCACCGTTCGATTTATGGGATCGCGACCGCCGCCTCGGCATCAAGCTTTATGTGCGCCGTGTGTTTATCATGGACGAAGCCGAGCAGCTAATGCCGCATTATCTGCGCTTCGTGCGCGGCGTCATCGACTCCAACGATTTGCCGCTCAACGTATCGCGCGAGATCCTGCAAGAATCGAAAGATGTCGAAACGATCCGCGCAGGCAGCATCAAGAAGGTGCTCGGCATGATCGAAGACCTGGCCGAAAACCAGAAGGAAAAATTCGCGACCTTCTGGCAGGAATTTGGCCGCGCGTTCAAGGAAGGCGTCGGCGAGGATTTTGCGAATCGCGAACGCATCGCGAAGCTGCTGCGCTTTTCATCGACGCACAGCTCGACGCCTAACGATAGCGACGCGCAGGACGTTGCGCTCGCCGATTACGTGAGCCGCATGAAGCAAGGCCAGGAAAAAATCTATTACGTGACAGCCGACAGTTACGCGGCGGCGAAAAGCAGTCCGCACCTCGAAATCTTCCGCAAGAAGGGCATCGAAGTGCTGCTGCTGCACGACCGTGTCGACGAATGGCTGGTTTCGAATCTGCCCGAATTCGACGGCAAACCGCTGCAGTCGGTTGCCAGGGGCGGGCTCGATCTCGGCAAGCTCGAGGACGAAGCCGAAAAGGCCGAGCAGAAAAAGGAAGCCGACGCGTTCAAGGATTTGACGGACCGCATTCAGAAAGCGCTCGGCGATGCTGTCAAGGAAGTGCGCGTGAGCTCGCGTTTGACCGAATCGCCGTCTTGCCTTGTCTCCGGCGAGCACGACATGAGCGCGAATCTGGAGCGATTGCTGAAATCAGCCGGGCAGAAAGTCCCGCAAAGCAAACCGATCCTCGAAATCAATCCGCATCACCCTATTGTATCGCGGCTGAAAGACGAGAGCGGCAGCGAACGGTTTGCCGACTGGAGTCATATCCTGTTCGACCAGGCGTTGCTGGCCGAGGGTGGGCAACTCGAAGATCCCGCGGGCTATGTGAAGCGCTCCAACGATTTGATGCTGGCTATGTTGGGTAAAGCTTGATGAGACAGGACGTTCGCGCTGCGGGCGATCCCCACTGTGACGCGTCGACTTGCTCTACGCCTGTATTCGAGAAAGCAAAAGCCGCCCCTGAGTTCACAGAGAACAACTCAAAAGCGGGCGCTTTGCTTTGATCTTCTCGGTGAACTCTGTGGCTTGAGAAATTCAGTCCAACAGCCAACCGTCGCAACGCGCTGGCTCGAGGCCGGCGACGTCAGCGAACGAGGCCGATGTTCAGCCTGGAGTTGTGGATCTAGGCCTCATCTCGATGCTTCGCCGTGGCTGCGTTTCAACGTCGCGTTTGCCGACGATGCGAGGCTCTACCGGATCATGCGTTATAGCCGACGCCTACGCGCGCGAACCTGCCCTTTATGCCGCGAACTCGGCGACCGCGCCCGCATCTAACGATGCGAAAAAACATCCCAAGGATCATACGCATGAAACGCATTTTTCTGTTTTTGGCAACCAATCTGGCGATCGTTTTCGTACTCAGCATCACGCTGCGGCTGCTTGGCGTCGATCGCATCCTCGATCAGGGCGGCGGGCTCGACTATACGTCGCTGCTGATTTTTGCCGCGGTGTTCGGCTTCGGCGGTTCGCTGATTTCGCTGGCCATTTCCAAGTGGTCGGCAAAACGGCTGACCGGCGCAAAGGTGATCGAGCAGCCTTCCGATCCGACCGAGCGCTGGTTGTTCGAAACCGTGCGTCGCCAGGCGGATGCAGCCGGTGTCGGCATGCCCGAGGTCGCGGTTTACGATGCGCCCGACATCAACGCATTTGCCACCGGCGCCAGCCGCAACAACGCGCTGGTCGCGGTCAGCACCGGGTTGTTGCGCAGCATGAACAAGGACGAAGCCGAGGCCGTACTCGCGCACGAAATGACGCACGTCGCCAATGGCGATATGGTCACGCTGGCCCTGATTCAGGGCGTGGTGAACACCTTCGTGATATTCGCCTCGCGCGTGATTGGCCATGTAGTCGATCGCGTCGTGTTCAAGACCGAAAACGGCCACGGCCCGGCATTCTGGATCACCGCGATCGTCGCCGAACTCGCGCTTGGCGTGCTGGCGACGATGATCGTAATGTGGTTTTCGCGGCAGCGCGAATTCCGCGCCGATGCCGGTGGGGCGTCACTCGCCGGGCGCGGCAAAATGATCGGCGCGCTCGAACGGCTGAAGCTGACTTACGGCCAGCCGCAATTGCCGGACCAAATTGCAGCGTTCGGCATTTCCGGCGGCGTAGCCCACGGTTTCAAACGGCTGTTCATGTCGCACCCGCCGCTCGAAGAACGTATCGCCGCCTTGCGCGCGGCCGCTTGAAAATCTCGAGGTAGGTCAGAGTGCGAAGGAGTGGGTCAGAGTGCGCAGCCCCGACCATCCGCGAGACGAGACAGGTTGGCGCGGTCAACGCCATATCAACTTCCTCCCCTTTTTCAAGGAGGGGCCGACGCGAAGCGCGGGTGGTTAGGTGTCATCAGTTAGGCGCTGACACGCCGAACTGACCCGCGCAATCAGGCCAGGGTCAAGACGATCTTGCCGATATGCGCGCCGGACTCCATCAGCCGGTGTGCATCGGCGGCTCGCTCAAGTGGAAAGGTCGCG
>JACMKV010000062.1 GCA_014379915.1 Burkholderiales bacterium | reverse complement strand
GTCGGCTGGGATTGGACCGCGATCAATCTCGACGATGGCGGCGCATTCATGGCGTTTCGCATTCGCGATGCGGATGGCGCGAGCGTGTGGGCCGGAGGTTCGTATCGCAGCCCTCCGTCCGCGCGTGCTGGCGCGGGCTTGGGTGGACTCGATTCCGACTCACCTCGGTTTGCACCCTCCCCACTCGCTGGGGAGGGCAGGGGTGGGGAAGCTGGGCAGGGCCGGGGTGCGGAAACCCGCATCTTCCGCCGCGATGAAATCAGCTTCACCCCGCTGCGAGCCTGGCGCTCGCCGCGCACCTCGACCGAATATCCGGTAGTCATGCGCGTACGGGCGGGCGATCTCGACTTCACGCTCAAGCCGCTGTTCGACGACCAGGAATTCGATGCGCGTGCAAGTACCGGAACGATCTATTGGGAAGGCGCGGTGCGCGCCACGCAAAACGGCAAATCAGTAGGCCGCGGTTATCTTGAACTGACGGGTTACTGGCGCAAGTTGACGATGTAAAAGCAGGCGGCGATGGTCCTCGCCTATCGCTTCCTTGCCTGCGCCAGCGATACGCCAAGCGTACGGGTCTGAAGCTTGAGCTTGTTGGGTCCGACAAGGTTTACGGCACGTCATTCCGGCGCGGTGTAACGCGCCTCTATCCGTTCTCTGATCTGGCTGCGGCTGGTTTTGGCATCGAGCTTTTCATCCTGCTCGATTTGCGCGACTTCCTCCGACAAGTCGCCGTCTTTCAACGCCTGCGCCAGCCAGCGCGAATAATCGCCGCGCTGCAGGTGATAACGCCAGGTATCGTCGTCGAGGCCATCGGCGAGCTGCAAAAAGATTTGCAGATTCTGTGCGCGCAAATTGAGCTTCCGCTCGGGCCCGGTGAAATAAAAGCTGATCTCCGGCTCGAGCTCGCCTTCCATGTATTTGCGGAGATGGCGGTGGCGCTCGGCAGTCGGCGGCGTGCTGCGAAACCAGATCGGCGCCTGCCCTTTGCCGACGCGCTTCTTTTTAACTTTTTCTTTTCCATCTGCCGATTTCGCTCTTGCCGATTTCGCCTCTGACGCGTCCCTGCGCCATAACACGCCATCGCCAGGCTCAAGTTCGAACGACTGCATTTCGGGCAGCGACCCGCCAACGGCCTCCGCAAACGTCGCCAGCGTTTTCTCCGGCTTCTGCCCAATCGCGATGGCAACATCCACGAGCTTGAGCGCGACCGGCGAAACATGATCTGGATGCACGGTGAGAAACAACACGCCGCCGGCTTCATCGCTCAATCCGGGGGTATTGCGTTCGACCGGAAACAGATGGTGGGCTTCGTCGATCAATATCCAATGCGGCCGGCCGAAGCGATTGCGCATTTGCTGCAGGCGCGCAAACAGGCCTTCGAAGAATTCAGGCCGATGCTCGAGCACGACGCCGATCATGTTGACGACGACGTCATTGCCCGGCGTGTTGAGCACATCCAGCACGACCTCGGGATTCGGCCCGCGCCTGGCGTCGCCGAGCACGACGACGTCTTCCATCTCGTTGTAGTCCCCTTCCGGATCGACGATGCAAAACTGATAACCCGCCGCCGCCAGGCGTTCGAGGAAGCCGCTCGCGAGCGTGGACTTGCCTCCCCCCGAAGTTCCGGAAATTAGAATGTTTTCGCCGTACGGCGCAACGGCGACGAGTGCGTCGTCAGCGGCCTTGCCCCATTCGATGTCGGGACGGCGCAATTCGAGGTCGCGCAGATCGTTGGCCAGCAGACGATTGCATAGCTCGACAACCCCGGCGCCGTGATCGAGCTGGGTGACGAGGTCAGCCTGCTCCTTCGTAATCGGCAGCGCGTTGGCGACGGCCACGCCGCACTCGCACAATTGCAGGAACGCGTGGTCGTTCTCGGCATCGCCGACGCCCACAGCGTTGTGCGGCGATAGGCCGAGTTCGGCGAGCGCAGCGCACAAACCGGTCGCTTTATTGATCCCCGACGGCAGCACCATGACCGCACCCTTGTTGAAGATCACCTGCAGTTCAAGGCCGAGATCGCGGATGGTTTCGAACACGGCGACTTCATGCGGCTCCCACGTCGCCACAATCACGCGGCCTTCGGAAATCCGTTCGACGCCGCGACGGCGCAGCTCGGGCACGAATTCCGAAGGTGGCCGGCTACCGAGCGGCCGCTCCTCTTTTGTTACCGGGTTATACAACAGCGCGCCGTTTTCGGCGACGACCAGATCGAAGATATCGATCCCGGGGAAAACCTCCTTGAGTTCCGGCAATTCGCGCCCAGTCACAAGTACGAGTTTGCGGCCCGATTCCTTGACCTTTCTCAGCGCGGCAAGGGTTTCTTCGGAAACCCGGCCATCGGTTGCGAGCGTGCCGTCGTAGTCGGAAGCGAGGACGAAGTAGCGCATGTGCGAAGGATATTTTCTGGTTTCGCTATTCCAGCGCGCCGAACCAGCACGCCTGAATAATCTCTGAACATGTCATCCTGAGCGCGCCTTTAGCCCCAGCGGAAGCTGGGGGAAGGGTCTGCTTTCAGCTGGCCGTTGCGCCAGGCAGATCCTTCGCCTAAAGCCTTCAGCATGACGCTTGTGCGGACGCTTTTAACGCGGCGAGGAGCGACGCTAATAAAAAGACCGCCTTGGGCAATGCAGGTTCCGCGCGCGGAGAATCGCTGCATCCGAGCGCGGTCGAGTCGATCCAGGCAATACAGCGAGCAGTGAAGGAGGTATGCGTGCGCCGCCGCGCATCACTCCTCGTAATCCGCTTCGCGCGCCGGCGCTGCGCTTGAGCGAACCAGCGCTTCGTCGAGCGATGGCGAGCACAATTCGATGAAGCGCAGCGCATAGCCGCGCAGGTAGCGGCCGCGGCGGACCGCGATGCGCGTCGTGTTGCTTTCGAACAGATGGTCGCCCCGCAGCAAGCGCAACGTGCCGTCGCGCTCCTGATTAAACGCCATCGACGCGATGATGCCGACGCCGAGGCCGAGTGCGACATAGGTCTTGATGACATCGGCATCGAGCGCCGACATCACCATGTCGGGAGCGACGCCGGCTTTGGCAAACGCCTGATTGATGTTGGAGCGGCCGGTGAATCCTTCGTGATAAGTGATGATCGGATATTCGGCCAGCGCTTCGACTGTCAACGGCTGGATCGACTGCAGCGGGTGGCCGGCCGGAACGACGACGGCGTGGTGCCACTGGTAAAAAGGAAACGAGGAAAGCTCCGGCAACTCGACCAGCGCTTCGGTTGCGATGCCGATATCGATTTCGCCGGCGCACAGCATGGCGACGATTTCCTTGGGGCTCGCCTGATGCAGCAGCAAATGGACTTTCGGATACGCGATTTTGAATTGCTTGATGACGGGCGGCAGGGTGTAGCGCGCCTGTGTGTGCGTGGTCGCGATCGTCAGCGTGCCCTGATTGCGGTTACTGAACTGCTCGGCCAGACGCTTGATGTTCTTGGCGTCGAGCAGCATGCGGTCGACAATTTCGACGAGCTCAGTGCCGGGCTCGGTCAAGCCGAGCAGCCGCTTGCCCTTGCGCGTGAATAGCTCGATGCCGAGCTCGTCCTCGAGATCCTTGATGTGTTTGCTGACGCCGGATTGCGACGTGAACAGCGTGTTGGCGACCTCGGTCAGGTTGTAATTCTG
>JACMKV010000456.1 GCA_014379915.1 Burkholderiales bacterium | reverse complement strand
GCCCCGCCTCCCGCGAGCGGGCCTACGGCTAACGTGTCGGCGGGGCGGCCGTGGAACAACCACTGTCCTGCGCCCCGCGCCTTGCATCTGCGGCCTTCTCGTCGCAACGCGGTCACGGATAGGTTAATCAGACGTTCCTTAAGCCCCTTAACCAGCCTCGTCGATAAGCGAAGGCGGGTCGAACGATCCGCCTTTTTTGTTTGCAACCTTTCTTCATTTGCCGATGGGCGCATTGTGGATGCTGGTCGCGGGGCTGCTGTTTGCGGTCATGGGCGTGTTCGTCAAGCTCGGCTCGGCGCATTTTTCCAGCGCCGAACTCGTGTTCTACCGCTCGTTCATCAGTCTGATCCTGATTGTCGGCCTGATGCGAGCTCGCGGACTGCTGGCCGCGACGCCGCACCGGAAAATGCACGTGCTGCGCGGCTTATCAGGGTTTCTCTCGTTGATGCTGTACTTTCACGCGATCAGCCTGCTGCCGCTCGCCAGCGCCGTTACGTTGAATTACACTTCGCCGCTGTTCCTCGCGCTGTTTACGGTTGTCATGCGCGAGCGACCGCAGTGGCCGCTGCTCGCCGCCATCGTTGTCGGCTTTCTTGGCGTCGGCCTGCTGTTGCGCCCGGCAATCGATCGCGAACTCCTGACCGGCGGTCTGTTCGGTCTTGCCTCGGGTTTTTTTGCCGGCATCGCGTATCTGAACGTTCGTCAACTTGGCGAACTGGGCGAACCGGAATGGCGCATCGTTTTCTATTTCACGCTGATCTCGACGATCGGCGCAGGCATCTGGATGCTGGTCCATGAATTTCACGCGGTCGACCGGCACAGCCTGTTGCTGCTGCTCGGTGTTGGCAGCAGCGCGACCATTGCGCAGCTGGCCATGACGCGTGCTTACCGCACCGGCAACACGCTGGTTGTCGGCGCCCTCGCCTACAGCACAGTGCTGTTTGCGACTCTGTTCGGCATCATGCTTTGGCAAGAGATGCTGCCGCCGCTCGGTCTGGCCGGCGCTATACTGATTGTATTGAGCGGCATCGTCGCAGTACGGGTAGCACCGCGCGCGCCGGCCGCCACCGATTGATTCTGACGAATTTTCCATGATTGCAATTTCACGCAAAGACAAACTGGTTTCGGTCGCCGTTATGGGCGAGTTCACGCTTGACGATTACCGCGAGTTCGAACAGCAAATGCTCGCTGTGTTGCCGGAAGCAGGCTCGGTCGACGTGCTAATGGATTTGCGTGATATGCTCAGCTACACGCTCGACGTCGCCTGGGAAGAGATCCGCTTCAGCCGCAGCCACACCGACGATTTCGGCAAGATCGCGATTGTTACCGACGAGCAATGGATGATCTGGATCGCATGGCTATCGAGGCTATTCGTCCGCGCCGATTTGCGCGTGTTTGACGAAGATACGCTGGCACTCGAATGGCTGACCGGGCAAGCAGTCGAAGCGATCGAAACCGCGGAAGGTTCCCACTCGACGTTGATCGCTGCGTCGGAACTCGCCCAGCATCTTTCCGACCCCAACTGGATTATTTTCGATTGCCGCCATGATCTGGCGGATGCCGATGCCGGCGAACACGGCTATAGCGACAGCCATATTCCGAGAGCGCGTTTTGCCCAACTCGATCGGAACCTGGCGGGCATGAAAAACGGCAGGAACGGCCGTCATCCGCTTCCTCATCCGAAAGATCTGGCGGCGTGGCTGAGCAGTCAGAGCGTGGCGAACACCTCGCAGGTTGTCGCGTACGACGCTTCCGGCGGGATGTTCGCTGCACGTTTATGGTGGCTGCTGCGCTGGCTCGGCCACGACAAGGTCGCGGTGCTCGATGGCGGCTGGCAAGCCTGGACGAAGGAAGGATATCCAGTCACGACCGAACTGCCGGAACTGACGCCGCGCGAGTTTAATGCATCGACCCAGCGCGGCGCCGTCGATGTCAATTTCGTCCATACCCATCTGCAGCAAGCGTCCATGCGCCTGCTCGATGCGCGCGCGCCTGATCGCTTCGCCGGCAAGAATGAAACCCTGGACCCGGTCGGCGGCCATATCCCCGGCGCACTCAATCGCTTTTTCAAGAACAATCTGGACGAGCAAGGACGTTTCAAGCCGGCGGACGTCCTCAAGCGGGAATTCCAGGAGATGCTTGGTTCGGGCTCACCGGGCCAGATCGTGCATCAGTGCGGTTCGGGCGTGACCGCCTGCCACAACCTGCTCGCCATGGAAATCGCCGGCCTGAGCGGCTCGCGGCTATATCCGGGCTCGTGGAGTGAATGGTGCTCGGATCCGCGGCGGCCGATAGTCAGGAAATAACAGCGGAAAATAATGGGAAAAACGGCGGGCAATAAAAACGACTGCCTGAATTGCCGGCAGCCGTTTTTGTTTCAGACTGCGCGCTAGAACACGCGGACTTCGGGCAATGGAAAGCCGTTGAAGTTGCTCGCATACGAACTCGTGTAGGCGCCTGCGTTCGGGATATAGATAAAGTCGCCTTCCTGCACGTCTTCCGGCAGCATCTGGTCGCGCATCAACACGTCCATCGAATCGCAAGTCGGGCCTGCCACCACCCATGAAATTTCGCGGCCATTGCGATCGGTGCGGATTTCGTAAATCAAGCCTTCCTGAGTCTCGATGATGCCGCCGAACACACCGGCATCCCAGTACATCCAGCGCTTGCCGGCGCGCGTTGCCGTACCGACGACGCGGCACACGAAATAGGCGGCATCCGATACCAGATAACGACCCGGCTCGGCCATGACGCGCATTTCCGGTGGCAGATCGCGGATCGCGTCATTCACCACATCGGCGATCGTCTCGATCGACGGAATCGGCTTGACGTGACGCACCGGGTAGCCGCCACCGATGTTCAGTAGGCGCGGCTTGAGGCCGGCAAGGCGCATTTGCGCAAACACGCGTTTGGCGCTTTCGATACCGACACGCCAGTTCTTCGGATTGCGGCATTGCGAGCCGACGTGGAAAGTCACGCCTGCGAGGTCGGCTCCGAGGGCAGCCGCGGTCGCGATAATGTCGGTCACTTCATCGGGATGCGCGCCGAATTTGCCAGATAGCGGCCAATCGCTGCCGATGTTCGGCGTATCGATGCGCAGATAGAGCCTGGCGTCGGGCTTGATGCTGTGGATCTTGCGCAATTCTTCGACACTATCCAGCACATACCACAGGACGCCGTGGCGCGCCGCGTACTCGACGTATTCGCGCGACTTCATCGGATTGCTGTAATAGACCTCAGCGGCAGGGACGCGCAGGCTAAGCAGCAAATCGAGTTCGGCGATCGACGCGATTTCAAAACCGGCGCCCTCTTCGATCAGCGTGCGCAGGACCTGCGGATGCGGATTCGCCTTGACCGCGTAGTGCGGGTGGACGCGCGGCATCGCAGCCTTGAAGCGGCGGATTTTGCTGCGGACGATTTGGGTGTCGACCAGCAGGAACGGTCTGGTATAGCCTGCTTCGACGGCGCGCCGGACGTGGATAAAGTCCAGGCTGGTTTCGGGGTGGGTGTCGAACAGCTGTTCGGTTTCGAGTTCTTTGTAAACAGCATTGCGCATCTGCATGTCAGGCTCCTGAAAAAGGCGCTACGTAACGGGAATGTGGACGTTAACCAAATCGGTGCTAAACACCTCAACGATCTTTCTACTTGCCATGATGCCTCCTGTTGGCTCGGGCGCTGGGAGCGCCTGAGCAGCGAATTATAGGCTGCGCCCCCCCGGAATCAAGCGCTATTTTTGCGCTCAACCAATCCAGAAAAAAGGGCAATAAAAACGACGTCTGACGCGATTAGACAGGTGTGCGGGAGTGAGTTCGCGGCGGATTGGAATTGGCCGGCGGGCAGAAGCAGCGCCAGACGGCTCTTGCTTATGCCTTTAAAAAACAACGTTAGATTTTCGGCAATGTGACGCCTGTCTGCCCCTGATATTTGCCGCCGCGGTCGCGGTAAGAAGTCTCGCACACATCGTCGGGTTGACACTCGATGAAGATCACCTGGGCGACGCCCTCGTTGGCGTAAATCTTGGCGGGCAGCGGCGTCGTGTTGGAGAACTCCAGGGTAACGAATCCTTCCCATTCAGGTTCAAGCGGCGTCACGTTGACGATGATGCCGCAACGGGCGTAGGTCGATTTGCCAAGGCAAATGGTCAGCACATTGCGTGGAATCCGAAAAAACTCGACGGTACGGGCCAGCGCGAACGAATTCGGCGGGATGATGCAAAAGTCACCCTTCACGTCGACGAACGATTGCGGGTCGAATTTCTTCGGGTCGACAATCGTGCTATTCAGATTGGTAAACAGCTTGAATTCTTCCGAGCAGCGAATATCGTAACCATAGCTCGATGTGCCGTAGGAAACGACGCGCTGGCCGCCGACTTCCTTGATCTGGCCCGCCTCGAACGGTTCGATCATGCCGCATTCCTGAACCATGCGGCGTATCCATTTATCGGATTTGACGGACATCAATTACCTTTGGGAATAGAACTTTAGAACGTTTGCGACGAAGCTGTCATTCGAGCACAGCAGACCGATCTTTACTTTTCAGGATTGCCAGAAGATGCGGGCTGAAGCGCCGCTCGGGGCAGCGGAATCAGAACTTACGTGTTCTGAATCACGATCTTTGGGAACAGCGCTGTTCTGTCCTGCGCCTGATCGGCGATTTTCAAGGCGATCCTGCGCGCGATTGCGCGATAGATCTGGCTGACCTTTCCATCCGGGTCGGCGACGACGGTGGGCATCCCCGAATCCGCGTTTTCGCGGATGACGATGTCGAGCGGCAGCGAACCCAACAAATCAGCTTTGTAATCTGTCGCCATCCGCTGAGCGCCACCCGCACCAAAAATATGTTCCTCGTGGCCGCAGTTCGAGCAAATGTGCGTGCTCATGTTTTCGACGATGCCGAGGATCGGGATGCCGACCTTCTCGAACATCTTGAGCCCTTTGCGCGCATCGAGCAGCGCAATATCCTGCGGCGTCGTGACGATTACGGCGCCCGTTACCGGCACTTTTTGCGCCAGCGTCAGCTGAATATCGCCGGTCCCGGGCGGCAGGTCGACGACCAGATAATCGATCTCGCGCCAGCGTGTTTCGGTCAGTAATTGCTCGAGTGCCTGCGTGACCATCGGCCCGCGCCAGACCATCGGCGTTTCGACATCGATCAGAAAGCCGATCGACATTGCCTGTATGCCATGACCTTCCATCGGCTCCAGGCTTTTTCCATCATGCGACTCGGGCCGCCCCTGGATGCCGAGCATCGTCGGTTGCGAAGGCCCATAAATATCGGCGTCGAGCACGCCAACCGAAGCGCCTTCAGTGGCTAGCGCCAAGGCGAGATTGACGGCCGTGGTCGATTTGCCGACGCCGCCCTTGCCCGACGCAACCGCGATGATGTTCTTGACGTTCGGTATCAGCTTCACGCCGCGCTGCACACTGTGCGAGACGATCTTGACGCTGGCATTGACGCTGACGTTGCCGGCGCCCGGGATTTTTTTAAGCCGGTTGATGACCTGTTTGCGCAGGCTGTCCATCACATTTTTCGCCGGATAGCCGAAAATGAGATCGAGCGACATGTCGTCGCTGTCGATTTTGATATTGCGCGCAATCTTCCCTGCCAGCAGGTCCCGCCCGGTATTAGGATCGCTGATTTCCTGCAGCGCGCTTTTGATCTGGGCTTCTGAAACAGTCAAAACACTCATGAGGCGTCCATCCATCTTTGGGATACGCATTCTAGAGCAATTGCCGGCCGAGTATCGATACCTGTACCGATACCCGCCGCAGCACGATACCAGCGCTCTCGTGCTTTGCTACAATTTCAGTTTATTCCGCTGCCGCCCATGTCGCGCAAAATTCTCGTCACGTCCGCCCTGCCGTATGCCAATGGCAGCATTCATCTCGGGCATCTGGTCGAATATATCCAGACCGATATCTGGGTCCGATTCCAGAAAATGCAAGGCCGCGAATGCTATTACGTGTGCGCGGACGACACGCACGGCACGCCGGTCATGCTGCGCGCACAAGCCGAAGGGATTGCGCCCGAGCAGCTGATCGCGCGCGTGCATGGCGAGCATCTGCGCGATTTCCAGGGCTTTCATGTAGCTTTCGATAACTACGATTCCACGCACTCGGAGGAAACCAGGCGTTATGCCGAAAGCATTTATGCCGAACTGAAGCGAGCCGGCCTGATCGACCAGCGCGAAATAGAGCAACTGTACGACCCGGCGAAGAAAATGTTTTTGCCGGATCGCTTTGTCAAAGGCGAATGCCCGAAGTGCCGCGCCAGGGATCAATACGGCGATTCGTGCGAAGTCTGCGGCTCCGCGTACACGCCATCCGATTTGATCAATCCGTATTCCGTAGTATCGGGCGCGGTACCGATCAAGAAGAAATCGGAACATTATTTCTTCAAGCTCAGCGATCCGCGCTGCAGGGAATTTCTACAAGCGTGGACGCGAGCGGGCACATTGCAGCCGGAAGCCGCCAACAAGCTCGACGAATGGCTCACCTCCGGCTTGTCCGACTGGGATATATCGCGCGACGCGCCGTACTTCGGCTTCGAGATTCCCGGCGCGCCGGGTAAATTTTTCTACGTCTGGCTCGACGCGCCGGTCGGCTACATGGGCAGCTTCAAGAATTTGTGCGATCGGCTGCAACTCGATTTCGACGAGTTCTGGCACGCGGATGCGGGCACCGAGCTATATCACTTTATCGGCAAGGACATCCTGTATTTTCACGCATTGTTCTGGCCGGCGATGCTCGAATTCTCAGGCTACCGCAAACCGACGCAGATTTTCGCGCATGGCTTTCTGACGGTAAATGGCGAAAAGATGTCGAAATCGCGCGGCACTTTCATCACCGCGGAAAGCTATTTGAAGCAGGGGTTGAATCCGGAATGGCTGCGTTATTACTATGCCGCCAAACTGAACGGCTCGATGGAAGACATCGATCTGAATTTCGATGATTTCGTCGCGCGCGTGAACAGCGATCTGGTCGGCAAGTACGTAAACATTGCGAGCCGCTGCGCCGGTTTTCTGACGAAGCGCTTTGGCGGCGTATTAGCGGCGCCCGAGCTTCCTGCCGATATTGAAAATGCGTTTGCTGCCGCTCCCGAAGAAGTCGCCGGATATTACGAGAAGCGAGAGTTCGGCAAGGCGCTGCGAAAAATCATGCATCTCGCGGATCTGGCGAACCAATATGTCGATGCGAACAAACCGTGGGGACTGGCCAAAGATCCAACTCAAGAGAAATTGCTGCATGCCGTATGTTCCACGGCGCTTGCACTGTTCCGCGATCTGACCTTATATCTTGCGCCTGTGTTGCCGCAAACTGCGGCGCGCGCCTGCCAGCTTTTGAATCTCGACGACTTGCGCTGGGACGATGCCTCGAAGCGCCTTCCGGCCGGGCATCGGATCAAGCCTTACGAACACTTGATGACGCGGGTCGATCAAAAGCAGATCACTGCCCTGCTCGACGCGAACCGGGAAAATATGCAGACAGCATCAGCAGCGGCCGCGTCAGCCGTGGCACGAGAGATCGCTGCGGTAGACGGGGCCACTATTGGCATCGACGATTTTACAAAAATTGATCTGCGGGTCGCCCGTATCATCAGTGCCGAGCACATCGAAAAAGCCGACAAATTGCTAAAACTCACGTTGGATCTGGGCGATCAACAGCGTACCGTTTTCGCCGGCATCAAATCGGCTTATCGTCCGGAACAATTGGTCGGCCGACTGACGGTAATGGTCGCGAATCTCGCGCCGCGCAAGATGAAATTCGGGGTATCCGAGGGTATGGTGCTGGCCGCCGCAGATGATGAAGGAATTTATCTGATGAGTCCCGATGACGGTGCCAGACCCGGAATGCGGGTCAAATGATTTTTTCCTTCCGACCCGAACAGAAGGAAGGATTACCAGTATGGCCAACGTCAGCCGCTTGATCATTCGCGGCCGCGTGCAAGGCGTCTACTTCCGTGAATCGATGGCGTTGAAAGCGCGCGATCTCAACATCAAGGGTTGGGTACGCAACCGGCGCGACGGCACTGTCGAAGCGATGGTGCAAGGCACGGGCGAGGCGCTCGGCGAAATGCTTGCGTGGGCCAGAATCGGCCCCGACCGCGCGGTCGTCGATTCGGTGCAACTCGACGAAGGCAGCGGTAATTACAGCCGCTTCGAGGTGCGACCTTCGGTTTGAGGCGTTGCGCCGGAAAGCAAATTCAAACTCAATCCTCCTCGCGCACGCCCTTGTATTGCGAGGCAAGCTGCTGCTGCACAGCCGGCGGCACCGGCTCGTAGTGGCTCAGTTCGAGCGAATATGATCCCTGCCCGGCAGTCACGGCCTTGATCCGTGACTGGTAGTTATTCAGCTCGCTGAGCGGAACCTGGCCGGTAATCGCGACGTTGTTGCCGCGCAGCGGTTGCGTGCCATTGATCACGCCGCGCTTCGCGGACAAATCGCCGGTAATCTCGCCTATGCTGGCGTCGGGCGCGATCACTTCGATGTTCACAATGGGTTCGAGCACGATCGGCCGCGCTTTCAGCATCGCATCGAGGAAAGCTTTCTTGCCGGCCGCCACAAACGCCACTTCTTTCGAATCAACCGGATGATGCTTGCCATCATAGACGGTTACTTTGACATCCTGGACCGGATAGCCCGCGACTGGCCCCGCTTCCAAAACCTGGCGTACGCCCTTTTCGACCGCGGGAATGAACTGCGAGGGGATCGCGCCTCCATACACGCTGTTGACGAAGCTGAATCCCTCGCCGCGTGCTAGCGGCTCGACGCGAAGAAAAACCTCGCCAAATTGTCCTGCCCCGCCGGTTTGCTTCTTGTGGCGGTGATGGCCTTCCGTATTCACCGTCACGGTTTCGCGATAGGGGATGCGCGGCGGCCGCGTGTCGACTTCGACATGATATTGCTGCGCCATTTTTTCCAGCACGCAGCGTAAGTGCAGATCGCCCAAACCACGGATCACGGTTTCGTGCGTCGCGGCGCTGCGCTCGACGCGAAAGCAAGGATCTTCGGCCTCAAGCCTGTGCAGCACCTCGAACAAGCGCTGTTCATCGCCGCGCCGTTTCGGTTCCACGGCGAGGCCATGCATCGGCTTAGGGAAATCGAGCGGCCGCAGATGGATGTGGTCTTCGTCGCGCGAATCGTGCAGCACGCTATCGAACTCGATCTCGTCGACTTTGGCGACCGCGCCGATATCGCCGGGAACACAAACATCGGTTTCAACATAATCCTTGCCGCGCAAAACAAACAGATGGCCGACCTTGAACGGCTTGCGGCCGTCGCCGATGAACAATTGCGTATCGCGCGTGATCGTGCCTTGATGCACGCGAAACACGCCGAGCTTGCCGACGAAGGGATCGATGATCACTTTGAACACATGCGCAAGCACGTGTTTTTGCGGATCGGGCTGCGCGTACATTTCTTCCGCGGCGGCACCTTCACCTTTCAGAAACAATTGAGGATTGCCTTCAGCCGGATTCGGCAGCAGCCTGACAATTACATCGAGCAACTCCCCGACGCCGGCGCCGTTCCGCGCTGAAACGAAGCAGACAGGAATCAGATGGCCTTGCCGCAGCGCCGCTTCGAACGGGGCGTGCAGCTGCTCGGGCGATATCTCGCCCTGCTCGAGGTACAGCGCCATCAGGTCTTCATCAACCTCGACGACCTGATCGACGAGCGCGCTATGCGCCCGTGCAACCGACGAAAAGTCGGAGTCGCCGGCCGGATTGAAAAAGCAATCGACCACGCGCTTGCCTGAATCGGCCGGTAGATTGATCGGCAAACATTCCGGACCGAACGTCGCCTGAATTTTTTCGAGTAAGCCAGACAGATCGACGTTTTCGGCATCGATCTTGTTAACGACGATCATCCTGCACAGCTTGCCCTTCGCCGCCCATTGCATCATGCGGCTGGTGATCATTTCGATGCCGGTCGATGCGTTGATGACGATCGCCGCGGTCTCGACTGCCGGCAGCGCACTGATCGCCTGCCCCATGAAATCCGGATAGCCGGGTGTGTCGATCAAGTGAACGTGGGTACCCGCGTGATTGAAATTGACGATTGCGGCTTTCAGCGAATGCTGATGCGTGCGTTCGAGCGGATCGTAGTCGCATACCGTCGTGCCGCGCTCGAGGCTGCCCATCGCGTTGATCGCGCCGGCTTTGAAAAGCAGCGCCTCAGCCAGGCTCGTTTTACCGCTGCCGCCGTGACCGACCAGCGCGAGCGTGCGTATCGCTTCAGTCGCATGTATTGACATGGCCCCGCTCCTAGTGTCCTGAGTTGCGCGTCGCTACAGAAAAGATGCCGAGAATCGCCGCCATACCGCGTTGCGAATCCTCGCCAGGTGTCCAACCTGGGTGGGGTTCGCGCCTTGTCTGGCACCGATTTCGGCACTTTTCATTGCCAGCTTCAAAGGTCATTCTGATTAATCCGCGGACTAGCAACTCAGGACACTGCGAATGTCCGGTTTCAGTATAGGTAGCAGAGCGTGACTGGGCAAGCCGCAACCCCGGTGCTTTGCAGCGCCGGCACGCCGCGTTACGATGCCGATTTCCTGTACAGCAAATATGGACGAACAAGAAATCGTCATCGGCCTGGTGACGATCAGCGACCGCGCATCGCAAGGCGTGTACGAAGATCAGGGCATCCCGGCGCTGACGGCGTGGTTGGAGCTGGCGCTGGCGACGCGCTGGAAAGCGGTGACCCGAATTGTCCCGGACGAACGCGCAATCATCGAGTCAACGCTTTGCGAGCTGGCGGACCAGATCGGTTGCCACCTCGTGTTAACGACTGGCGGCACCGGCCCGGCGCCACGGGACGTGACACCGGAAGCGACACTGGCGGTTGCCGACCGCGAACTGCCCGGCTTCGGCGAGCAGATGCGCGCGGTCAGCCTGAAATACGTTCCGACTGCCATCCTGTCGCGTCAAGTCGGCGCCGTTCGCGGCAAAACGCTAATGTTGAACCTGCCAGGTCAGCCGAAGGCGATCAAGGAAACGCTGGACGGCGTGTTTGCCGCAGTCCCTTATTGCATCGACCTGATCGGCGGACCGTACATCGAAACCCATGAAGAAATCGTCAGGGCTTTTCGCCCCAAATCAGCACTCCGGGAAAAGAAATAACTGATGAACGCAGAACTATGAATACAGCCGCAATTGAAATCGAGACCGGACCAAACCCGCGGGCCAGTGTGATATGGCTGCATGGCCTGGGCGCCGATGGCAATGATTTCGCGCCGATCGCCGGCCAGCTCCACCTGCCGCTTCCGACTCGCTTCATTTTCCCGCACGCGCCGATGCAAGCGGTGACGATCAATGGCGGCTACGTCATGCGCGCGTGGTATGACATTAGCGACCAGAACCTTGCGCAGCGGGAAGATGAAGCCGGTGTGCGAAAATCCCAGGGCATAATCGGCCAATTGATCGAGCACGAAATCGAGCGCGGCATAGCACCGGGCAAGATTGTGCTGGCGGGCTTTTCACAAGGCGGCGCGATCGCTCTGCAATCCGGCCTGCGTTACGCGCAGCGGCTGGCCGGTATTCTGGCGCTGTCTACCTATCTACCACTCGGGAAAACCCTGGCGGCTGAACGACGCGGCGAAAATCATGGAATGTCGATCTTCATTGCGCACGGCACGTATGACAACGTTATTCCGTTGGCACTCGGCGCCTCCTCTCGCGCGATTTTGCAGCAACACGGCTATGCGGTGGAATGGCACGAATATCCGATGCAGCACTCGGTATGCAGTGAAGAAATCGCGGACATCGACCTCTGGTTCGATGACGTGCTGAAAGACTAGGCCAGGCGCTGCATCAGCCGGAACTGGCCGAGATCGTATTCCTCGCCTTCCTCAACCAGCTTTTCCGGTGCGAGCAAAAAGCTTTGCTCGCGCACACGCAACTCGTAGCTTTGTTCGGCATTGAAGCAACCGGGCTGCAGCAGGACGTTGACTTCGCCGCTGTCGGCCGGCTCGAATGACAGCAACATGCAGGGCATCTCAGCATCCTTCTTCCCGCCTCCACCGCCGTCCAGCGCGCATTCGGTAGCAGCCTGAATGTCGAATAATTGTGCGGGCTGGGCCGAGCGTGACAAAACCTCGATTCCGACATGGCGCTGGTGCTGCGAATCGCGGCTTAGGCGGCGGATAATGCCGATGCCCCATTCGCGCTCCGTTTCGGTTTTGATGCCGACGAGGCCGCCGACGCGGAGCCAGTCGCCTTTGATGTGTTCAATGACTGCGCCATAGCCTCCCGCGCTGATGTTTTGCGCGATCCAGCTTTCGGCGCTGTCTTTTTCGGCGCCGTCTTCACCACGCCCACACAGCGTGTTGAAGATTCGCTCATAGCCATGCAGCACGGCAAGCCGGTTCATCGAATTGCGCCGTTCGGCTTTGCGCGCCGGCGGCTTCGTCGCCCAGAACTGGGCGAGATGGCGAAGGACCGCGATCACGGCGCGCTGCGTGTAGGCAGGGCCAAGATTCAACTCGTCCGGCGTTTGCCCGATCCTGACCGAATGAATCAGATTGTCGAGTTCGCGCGAACTTTTCCCTGGGCCAAAAAAGCGCAGGTTGCCATCCAGCTCGGCGTCCTGTAGGCGACGCGTGGGCGGCGCACTGCCATTCAGATCGAAGTAATAGGGGGTGCTGGGGCTAGGGCTTAACTCGATCGCGAACCAGCCGGAAAAATGGCTTACGACGCGCTCGGCGATCTCCAGCTGAATGGGCAGAAGCTTGTCCGTGGACGAGACGGCGAGCATCAAGGCTTTCAGGAATTCGCGGCAGACCGACGAAGCCCCGTAAAGCGCCGGATACATCGAGTTCTCGGTTCGATGAATGGCGCGCGCCTCGGCAAATGCGTAGACTTTGCCGAGATCAGCCCATATCTGCCCGTCGACCGGGCCGTAGCGCAGCAGGCCCCACTTCAACTGCACAGCCAGCGCAGCAGTCGTCCGTGTGGCAATCACCGGTAGACGGCTTTCGAGGCCGGCTTGATTTCTCTCTGTGGTATTGAAAGCTTCGGTGCAATCGAGATAAGCGCCGCCGAGTTGCTTGCAGAACTGAAAGATGGTGGTCCACAGTAGATTTTCCTGATACTTGTGCAAGCGCGATGCGTGGTATTCCTGACTCAGCTTGCCGTAATGCGGCTTCGCGGCATGATCGATCAGATCGATGGTCTCCAGCGTCGCGGCCAGTTCCGCTCCTTCCGAGTCGCGCAACGACTCCAACGCGTAACCGAGCTCCTCGAGACACTTGAAGGAATTCTCGGCGGGCAACTCCGCGATCAGTTTCCTTGTTTGTTTGAGGTCAATGACCGCGCGGTAATCCGCGCCGCTCAGTTTTCTTATCCATTTAAGCAAACCAGCCCTCCTCCAACTATGCGGCGATGATGGCACCCGATGCTGGTCGCGCGCAATACTCGCGTAGTCTTATTTCTCATCGTATCGGCGGAATTGAACGGATCAGATTTACCCTCCGTTCCCCATCCAGCCGTTATGCCGCTGTAATTCTTACACTACATGTAATTTTTTCAGTGAGTTTCAACTTCTTGCTGCATTATTGCTAGCAGAGAACGGTGGCACATTGATTGCTAAAAAGATCGCAAACACGCACGAGTCCATATAACGGAGGGATAAATGTCCTCGAAGAAATTCCGGCCGAAGTTCCAGCCGATAGCGGCCGCGATTGTGGCAAGCTGCATTTTTCTACCCATGTCTGTCTCGCTGAGCGCCGATCCGGACCCGCGCGCCAAGGCTCAGCAGGAGGCACGTGAATTCGCCAGCGATGCGATGATCACCGCGCGGGTCAAAACCTCGTTGCTGACAGATAAACGCGTCGATGGACTGCAGATCGATGTCGATACTAAAAATGGTGTCGTTACTCTGAAAGGCGAGGTCGACGACGCAGCGCAGATCGATCACGCCGAGAAATTGGCGGCCGAGGTGCAGGGCGTGGAATCGGTGAGTAATAGCCTGGTAGTGGGTCGGGATTCTGTCGCTTCCAATGCAGGCGCAAAGGGCAACGAAAAGCGCACCCTTGGTCGTGCCGTCGATGACGGCATCATTACCGGCAAGGTAAAAACCGCTTTGGTCGCCGATGCCGAAATCAAGGGTTTGATGATAGACGTAGACACCAATCGAGGTGTCGTTACCCTGAGTGGGCAGGTGGAGACCAAGGCTCAGTTGGATAAAGTGATGAAAATCGCCGGTCAGACGGAAGGCGTTAACGCCGTCAATAATCAGCTCAGCGTCAAAAATGTCTCGAAGCCAAGCAGAGGTGGCATGGGACACGGGGAAATGAATCTGGCGCGTGCAGAGGCTGCGAAAGTTCGTTCCGTGGATAACGAATTGATAGCGCATCGGTTGTTTGATTCAAGCCCGTTAGCGCGTTACCGACCCTTGCCGCACGTTCCAAATCCGGTGTTCGATGCGATGACTCCGGGCAGCATATAGCCTTGTCTAGCCGCGCACGTATTGTTGCCTCGGCATCCAAGTTCCACTATCACTAAACGAGGAGGGCAAAATGTTACGCTGGGCCGTTATCTTTTTTGTAATCGCGCTAATCGCGGCGCTGTTCGGATTCACCGGCATTTCTGCTGGAGCAACCGAAATCGCGAAGATTCTTTTCTTTATTTTCCTCGCCGTATTCGTGATCTCACTTATTGTCGGACTGATGCGAAGAGGCCCTTAACGCGAGATCTGCAGGCAAAAAAAACGGCCCCGATGGGCCGTTTTTTTACTCGCGAAATCACATTTGAAAAAATGCTGTCGTCGTTTCGAGACGCGAAAAATCTCTGCGAATCAGTATGATAACTATAGGGAGGAATTGAAGCTCTGATACCCACGACAACTCCTGATAGCGAAATCAGTTTTTTCTATCGTAAGTAGCTGATATTTAGATATACCATTTACTTGGTATGGCTATTGCCTCTATTACACGTAACAGGTCTGCGGGCGCAGCTTGTAATAATAAACATTGGAGGTTGTGACGAATAATTTTAAAAAATCTACGCGTACCGTACTGATCGTGGGTGCCATTGGACTTAGCGGCTCGCTATTTGCCGCAGATGAAAAATCAAAAGCGGATGCAGGTGGAGCACAGGATCCTAAACTGGAAAGTCTGGATAAAAGCCACCCGGCTACCGGCGCTGAACAGAAAGCCGCTACGCCAACCAAGCAACCAGGCCTGGAGACGGTTGATAACGCGCATCCGGCTGCGAAGACCGACGGGCAAGGCAAAGGTCAGGCGGGCCCTGCTGGTAAGAAAGAGGCTGCTTCCGCTGCTGATTCGACATCTGCCGGAACAAGCGGAAATACGCACTGGGGACAGATCGATAGCGACAGCGACAACCTGGTCACACCGGATGAGATGGAAAAATTCCTCCAGGCAAAAAGTAGCTCCGGTTCTGCGGAACCGAAAACAACCGGCGCAGCTGGCCCCACGGGCGATAGCGGTACGTCGGCAACAACATCAAAAAAAGAGGGTATGGAAAAAGATAAGCAATCCAAGTAACCCATGGGCAGCGCAAGCTGACCGCATAACTTTAACTTCCCACAGGAGAATTTTATGAAATATACAGCCCTTCTAGCAGTCGCCGCGCTCGCGCTTGGTGCATGTGCACAACAAGACGAGCCCAAAGTCAGCAAGCCTGGCGCCTCGACGTCTTCTACGACTAGCACGACGATAACTCCGGCGCCGCCGCCAACCGGCTCCGCTGGGCCTTCTGGCCCGTCTGGTTCCGATACGATGAGCAAATCCCCGTCGTCGACTAGCCCCTCTGCCGTTCCGCCGTCTGGTCCCGGTAAGAATTCGAGCTCAAGCAACCCGACCGGCAACACCCCGAACGAGCCGAAGGCCAACAAGTAAGCCTAAGCATTTTCAAAACCTAAACGCCCCGCAGTTCTGCGGAGCGTTTTTTTTCGCTGATTCATCCGCGACAGGGTCTGTCGCATGACTTCTAGACACGCAAGGCACTGAAACTCCCTATGCGCAATTATCCTTCCTTGATGTTTTGAACTTGATCGTGCTTATAATAAAGGCGGCGCTAAGCGCGTAGCATTGCAGGTCTTTTACTGGTTCTTATTACAATTTTCGCAGCTAGGGAGTCGGGCGAACGATGAATAAGCACTCCAAGAAAATCATAACCATTGCCGGCCTGATCGGCGTGATGCTCGTCAGCCCTGCTATTGCTCAGGATCAGCAGCTTGATCTCGAGCAATTGAAGCAGCAACTCGAGGCGCAAAGCAACGAGTTGGCCGCCGAAAGACGCGCTCTTGAAGAGCAGGAGGCAAAACTGGCCGCGACAAAGCGGGCCCTCGCGGAACAGCAGCGACGTTTAAACGCGCTGCAAACACAGATAACCGGTAAACCAGCGCCTGGTCAGAGTGCCGCGCACTCACAGGAAAAAACTTCACCTGAACAAAGAGCGGCGACACCGCAACCCGTGGGGCAAGCGCCCGATGCGTCGGCGCAAGCTCCGGAAATTCCTGCGCTCGTTGCAAGTCGGGGCGTACTCACTCCCAGAAACTCGCTGATTCTCGAGCCTTCCCTACAATATTCGCATTCATCCAGCAGCCGTGTTG
>JACMKV010000455.1 GCA_014379915.1 Burkholderiales bacterium | reverse complement strand
GAAGCGCGCCGAATTCAATGCCGCCACGCCGAACCGTTTCGCGTTCAAGCACGCGCATTCCGAGCGAAATCCCGAGAAGGATTGGGACAAGCACGTGCTCGCGTCCATCGTCTTCGCCCTCTATGCACTGAACGATAAATTCGACGGCGCGGCGATCACGCCCAACAACACGATCGTCATCGCGTCGAGCGTTTCCAACGGTGGCGGAGCGAGCCTGCGCGCGGCCGAGCTCGACCAATTCGGGCTGATCGACGGCGTCGCGGTATCCGAACCGAACGTGAATCCGAAACCGGGCGCGAAGTTCGGCATCGTCCAAGGGTTGGGCGCGCCGTTTTTCGCGCACAGCAAGGATCTCTACGATTACGTGACGCTCGTCAATCTTTATCAGCCGTGCGCGTCGGTCGCGCAAGGCGCGGCGGCGCCGCTCAATCTGTCGGCGAGTCCGAATCGCTGTCAGTCGCTCGCCGACAAAGGACTGCTGGCAGCCGGGACGCCGAGCGAACAAGCCAACCAGGCTCAAGCTATCATCAACGGGTACGGCATCTTGCCGGAACAGAATTTCATCCAGCCTTCGCACACGCAGTTCTTCGTGCCGCAGGCGATTTCGGTGACATATGCGAACGCCTACGGGCGATTCGGCGTGGAAGATAATCTATGCGGTTACAGCTTCGGCGCGACCGCAGCCGATGGCACTCCGATACCGCTTGCGCCGACCTCGCTCGCCATCCTGTTCGCGCTTTCGAACGGCATTCCGCCGACCGGCGGCGTCAATCTCATCAACAATCTGTCGGTTGGCGGGCCACGCGAAGACCGCGTCTCGATCTCGGCTTCGACCAATCGCCAGGATCAAAACGTCGATGGCGCGCTGTGCTTGCGCGCGCTTTCTACCGGCGTTGAGGGAGCAGCACTTAACGGAAATGATCAGGCGAACCGCGCCAAGGTCGAAAACGGGATCAAAAGAATTCTCGCGAACGCGGACTTGAACGGCATTCCCGCGATCATCGTGACGGGACGCAATGATGCCAACCTGGCGCCGAATCACACCTCTCGCGCGTATTACGGATTGAATCAACTCAAGCACAACGACGGCAAGCTGCGTTACGTCGAAATCACCAACGCCCATCATCTCGACGTCTTCAACGCGTTTGCGGGTTTCGATTCGCGCCTGATCCCGCTGCATTACTATTTCATCCAGGCGCTCGATTTGATGTATGACCATCTGAAAAACGGCACGCCGCTGCCGCCGAGCCAGGTCGTCCACACCACGCCGCGCGGCGCTCCCATGCCGCCGGCGATTGCAGCGCCGCAGATCAGCACGGCGAACGTGCCGCCGATTGCCCAGACGCCGGCAGCGGAAGATTTGATCAAGTTCGAGGATGCAACGCTGAAGATACCCGAGTAGCGCAAAAGAGCAGCGGCAACGAGCGGCAACCGCGCAATCCCGGCCGCCGCTCGTTGCGGAAAACAACTACTGCAAAATGTTGTCTTTCGCCGTCGTCTGTAGGCCGACGCTTTCGCATAACGATTCGCCGCTATCCGGTATTCTCCGCGTGGCGGTTCTTCCTCATCCTATTGCAACCCGGAACGGCGCTGTTCGTACACCTGCAGGTGCGAGTAAGCGATTCGCAAAAGCTGTGTCGGCACACTATTCGCAAGGCCGCGGCGGAGCATGTCGCCGAGGATGTGATTGGCCTCCGTACGTTTGCCAGCTTCGATATCGCGGAGCATCGATGCAGTCAGCGTCGAAACCTTGTCGGTCAGCTGCGCGCGATAGTCCGCAAGCTGTTCAGGATTGGGCGCATGATGCGACGCTATCGCGATCTGTTCACACTCCTTTAGTAAGCCGGTGATGAAATCGAATCCGCCGGCCGTCGCCATAATATCCGCGACCGACCCTCGCATCGTACAAGTAGCACTGGCCAGGGCAGTCAAAAACACGAACTTGTCCCACATGTCCTGCTCGACGTTTTCGGAAATGCGAAAATCGGGAGACAAGGAAGCGAGCAGATTTTCGAGGGGCAACAACCATGCGCTGACGTTCTCGGTGCGTGAGCCGACAATCAGGCGGTGAAAATCGTTCAGGTGCCTGATCTCTCCCGACGGTGTCAGCGTCAGGGCTAAATGCGCGGCGCCGCCCATGACTTGCCGCTGCCCAAATCGCTTGTCCAGACCATCGAGATGCGCGACGCCATTCAACAAGGGCAATATAACGCTACCGCTGCCGACAGCAGGAGCGATGGCATCGACGGCAGGCGCGAAATCATAGGCCTTGCACGAGAGGACGATGACATCGAACTTGTCCCGCAGGGTTTCGGCGGTAGCGACTTTCGGCGCAGCGATATGCGCATCGCCGAGCCGGCTGATCACACGAAGCCCATGCGCGTTCAACTGCTCGGCGCGTGTCGGCCGCACGAGGAAGGTAACGTCGGCTCCCACAGCGCAGAACCTTGCGCCGAAATAACCGCCTATGCCTCCGGCGCCAAGAATCAGGATACGCAAGTTGCTTCTTCCATATTTCGGCCATCTTCACGAAATCAGAACCGAATATCAAAGGGCGCGCCAACGCCGCAGCATGGTGTCAGGGAGCTCCGCACCCTGACCTACGGTTCAGGCGGAGCGGTCTCGGAGCGGGAGCCAATTGAATTTTCGATCTCGGCCATGACTGGCGCATGATCCGATGGCCGTTCGAGCTTGCGCGTCGCCCTGTCGATCACACACGATCGGCAGGCTGTCGCGAGATCTGGCGTTAACAGAATATGATCGATGCGCAGCCCCTGATTGCGCTGGAACGCGAGCATGCGGTAATCCCACCAGCTATAGGATTTCTCCGGCTGTTCGAACAATCGGAAGCTGTCCTTGAGGCCGAGGTCGAGCAGATCGCGAAACGCCCGACGCTCGGCCGGACTGACCATCACATTACCTTCCCAGCCAGCAGGATCGCACACGTCGCGGTCTTCCGGCGCGATGTTGTAATCGCCGAGCAACGCCAGTTTCGGATGGCGCCCGAGCTCGGACATCAGCCATCCATTGAGCGCAGTCAGCCACTGCAGTTTGTACTGGTATTTCGGCGAATCGACAGTCTGCCCGTTTGGGATATACGCGCAGACGATGCGGACACCGTCAACGGTAGCAGCGATTACCCGCTTTTGTTCGTCGGCGTGGTTGGGGATCGCGCAAACGACGTCGGCCGCAGGCAGCCTGCTCAGAATCGCGACGCCGTTGTACGAAGACTGGCCGCAAAATACCGATTGGTAGCCGACCGCACGCAGTTCGGCGGACGGAAACTTGTCGTCAGTCAGCTTGGTTTCCTGCAGGCAGAGCACGTCGGGCTGATTGGCGGCGAGCCAATCCAGCACATGCGACAGACGCACCTTCAGCGAGTTGATGTTCCAGGTGGCAAG
>JACMKV010000454.1 GCA_014379915.1 Burkholderiales bacterium | reverse complement strand
CCGCCGATGAATTGCGAATACGGACGCGACAGCGGCGCCTCGGCGCTCTGGTCGACGAACAGCGCATTGACCAGGTTTGCAAAGTCGTAGCCGCTGGTGCCATGCAGCGCCCAGCTCTCGGGCAACTGCTCGTGCACGGCGAGGATTTTTTCGGCGACGACGTACAGCGACTTGCCGTTATCGGCGTTCTTGCCGCGGTTAGCCGGTGCTGCTTCCTGCAAGCGCCGATAGTAGGCTGCCGGGTCATACAAGCCGTCCGGATGATCGATGCGCAAGCCCTCGATATCGCCTTTCGCGAGCAGATCGAAAATCAGGCTATGCGTATCGCGAAACACTTCGGGACGTTCCATGCGCAGCGCAGCGAGATCGTTGATATCGAAGAAGCGCCGGTAGTTGATTTCCTCCGACGCGACGCGCCAGAACGCAAGCCGGTACGACTGCGCTTCGAGCAGCTTGTGCAGATCGCGGATACTGTCCGGCTGATCGGGATTGCCGTTCAGAGCCGCAACGTTTTCTTCGATCAAGGTTGCGATCGCCGACGATTCATTGCACAGCGCCGCCAGCCTTTTCTTGTGCAGCTCCTTGTCGCGGCTGCGCACGGCGATTTTTTCCGGCATTGCTTCGGCTTGGCCGGGCAGCAGCGCGAACGCCGTGATCAGGCTTTGAAATTCGATGACGTTGCTGTTATCCGGCCCGAGCCGCGCAGCGAGCCGGTCGCTGTGCACGGCGAGGATTTTTGGATACTGGCGCGGATCGATCGGCAAGCGGTGCTGGTAATAGGCGACGTAGAATTCGCCGCGCTCGCACTCGAAGTTCAGCTTCAGCTCACCGCGATCGAGCAACGCGCCGTAATGATCGCCCAGGATCGGCAGCAGCACCTTGCCGCGCAGCTCGTCCTTCAGCGGCGTCCAGTCGATGTCGAAGAAATCGGCGTATTCGGAAGCCGGCCCGTTTTCGAGCACGTCGAGCCACCAGCGGTTATCGGCGCCGCCGATGCCCATATGGTTCGGAACGATGTCGAGAACCTGGTTCATGCCGTGCCGGCGCAGGGTCGCGACAAGCCGCGCAAACTCGGCCGGAGTTCCGATCTCGGGGTTGAAAGATTGATGGTCGATAATATCGTAGCCGTGCCGACTGCCCGGCCGCGCCTTCAGATATGAAGACGCGTAGATATGCGAAATGCCAAGCTGCGCCAGATACGGAACCAGTCTGTTGGCATGGTCGAACGTGAAGTCGCGATTGAATTGCAGGCGGTACGTTGCGAGCGGAATCACCGGCCCGCTTTTCCGCGCGCTATCGGTTTCGGTACGCCGCGTCACCACGCCGCGCTCATGCCGCAACATGTTGACGAGCGCGCTGTAGCGCGGGTCGGCGCTCAGGCTCTCGAGGGCAAGCGTGTTTTTGCGCCGCCAGTTCGGATATTGATTCGTCGTGCCGGGCAAATTCATCTGCTCGATCGGGCCGCCGATGTCTTCGAGCTGCGCGATCATGATCATCGACGGCGTGCGCGCCAGAAATGTCTGAATGGCGAGCGCGAGTTCGGGGCTCATTGCGGCCGGCGGCGTGCCATCGGCCGTCATGCCTTGCGGCAACAAGCCTTCCTGCTCGAGCGCGAGCAGAACGGCCGAGCGCGCAGTTGCGCGCGTCAGCACCTGCTGCGCGCGTTGCGAGGCGTTGGGGAACAGGCCGAGCGAACTTCGCAGCGACAGATCCAGCCCCTGCCAGAAGCCGGCAAGCGTCGGCAGATCGTGCGTACCGGTGGCGACCAGCGCTTGGCGCGGATAAGCCGAGGGCGGACAAAGGCGCTCGCCAGCCTCTTTCTCGAAATGGAACAAGCGGTACGACAGCACGCCAGCAGGCTGCAGCGCGGTGCGAATTTCTTCGGGAACGGTACCGAGATCCTCGCCGATCACCATGCAGCGATTGCGCTGGCTCTCCAGCGCAACGATCGCCAGCAGTTCGTGCAGCGGGTAATAGACATAAGCGCCTTCGCGGCCTCCCTGCGGAATGCTGTAGAGCCGTAGCAGGCACATGACGTGATCGATGCGCAGCGCCGAGGCGTGGCGCATGTTGTGGCGCAGGACCGCGATGAATGGCGCATAGGCGGCTGCCCGCAAAGCATACGGATCGAACGGCGGCAGGCCCCAGTTTTGACCTTCCGGTGTGTATTCGTCGGGCGGCGCGCCAGCGCTGGCGCCGAGAGCGTAAACGTCCTGGTCGGCCCACGCCTCGGCGCCGGCGCGATCGACGCCGAGTGCCAGATCCTGATACAGGCCGACCAGCAGACCGAGCTCGGCTGAAAGTTTGTTTGCTGCCTCGAACTGGGTCTCGGCCTGCCATTGCAGATATTTGTAAAAGCCGATGCGCTCGCGGTGCCCGGCGGCAAACGCAGCGACTGCGGCGCCGTTCGGATCACGGTACGCCTCTGGCCACACCAGCCAACCCCAGATCGTGTTATCCGATGCGAAAAAATGTTCCTGCAGCGCTTCGAACAGCGCATGGCGCTCGAGGGCGCCATGGCTGCTATTCGCATACTCGAGGAAGGCTCTTCCGCGCCCGGTTTTCGCGACGGCCGCATCGCCAGCGTCTGGCGCTTCGAGATGCTGCCCGGCGAAGTGCTTGTACAGCATTTCGAGCACCGGGAACTTGACTGCCGCGACCGCCGGATAGTCGACGATCTCGGTCTGACGCACCGCCTGCAACCTTTGCGCAAAATCGGGCGCGTAGACGAATTCGCGCACGGCCTGGCTTTCGCTGAAATCGGGGATCGCCTCGATATCGAGGTACAGGTAATTCAGGAACAATCGCGACGATGGACTGTACGGGCTCGCATGGGCAGGGTTGTGCGGGAACAACGCGTGCAGCGGGTTGATGCCGACGATGGCCGCGCCCGCCGTATTGCAAATCTTCAACAGCTCGCGCAAATCGGTGAGATCGCCGATGCCCCAATTGCGCCCGGAGCGCAGCGCATATAGCTGCGTCGATACGCCCCACAGACGCGCTTCGTTTTCGAGCGCATCGGGCAAATAGCAGCGTTCGGGCGCCACGATCAGTGACATCGTCGCTGCCGGCTCGTCGAGTGTGAAGCGGTGATAGCCGGGCCCCGGCGTTTGCGGCAACCTGAAGCTGAAGCGTGCATAACGCACATCGCCGACGCGCCGACGCGCGAGCACGTCGAGATCGACTGGTACGACGCTTCCGTCATGGCGTTGACCGCTTTCTTCGATCAGCGTCCAGCGTAACGCTCGATTCGCCTGCGCGACACGAAGGCTGACGGCGATGCGCGTGTCAGCTGCGTTGGCGCCCGCCAGTTGCACCGGCGGCAATGGCGTCAGCCAGCTCTTGTCTTCGAGTTCCTGCGTGCGCTGCGGCACGCTTTTCGAGTGCTCGGCGTCGATGTGCATTGCGCTCAAGAGACCGAGCAGGACTTCGTCGCTGGTGCGACGTTGCCCGCCCCAGATATCGGTGTATTCGGCGGCGATGCCGACCTTTTGCGCGAGCTGCTGCAGCGGACTGAGCGACACCAGCTTAGCCATCAGCGGGATTTTGCCTGAGCACCTGATGCTATACCTTCACGAGCCTTCATTGCCGCGCCCGCGCCAGATGCCATAGCACAGACCAGGCGGGCAAGTTGCCGTGCCGGAATTCATTCGCGGCGCGCTCCGGTTCAGCGTACAGCAGCTCGCCTTCCGGCTTCAACAGTTTGGGCGCCGGCGTCTCGCACAGGTTTGCACTGAGGGTCAGGCAAGATCCATCGCCGAGTCGCCAGGCAACCTGGAATGCATGCGCGGTAAACATTCGATAACTCGCGGCAGCGCCCTTGACGCCTGAAAGCCGCGGCGCGATCTCAGTGCGGCGCAATTGCAGCAGCGAACGATGGAATTCGAGCCAGCCGCGGTGCTCGTCGCGATCAAGCGCCGACCAATCGAGAACCGCCGATTGTGCGGTTTCGGGTGCGTTCGGATCGGGAATTTTCTGCTGCGCCTCGGGATCGCGAAAGGCCGGAAAGCGCTCGAATTCCTTGCGCCGGCCGGCGGTAACGAGATCGCATAGCGGCGGACCGAAATCGCAAAAGAAAGGGAACGGCTGATCGGTCGCGAATTCCTGCCCCATGAATAGCAGCGGTGGCATTGGCGAGAGCAGCAGCAAAGCAGTCGCCGCACGCATCGCGGCGACTTCGGCAGTCGCGTTGACGCGCGAGCCGAAAGCGGTATTGCCGACCTGATCGTGGTTCTGCAGAAACGATACGAAAGCGATCGGCGGCAGGCCCGCGCTCGGCTCGCCGCGGCTCATGCCGTGGCGATGCTTCGATGTCTGGCCCTGATACGAAAAGCCTTCGGCCAGTGCCCGCGCCAGGTAGCGCGCCGGCGCTTCGGCGTAATCGCAATAGTAGCCGTCGGTCTCATTGGTCAGCAGTACGTGCATCGCGTGATGAAAGTCGTCGTTCCATTGCGCCGTGTACCACAAAGGCTGGCCGGATGCGCTGCGCTTCAAAAATGACGCGGCATTGTGGTCGTTCTCGAGAATCAGATGAATATGACGTTCGGCGCCTGGTCCGTGATGCACGGCTTCGGCGATTTCGTACAGAATATTTTTCGGCGACTCGTCATCGCGAATCTCGTGCACGGCGTCAAAGCGCAGGCCGTCGAGCCGATATTCCTCGATCCAGTACAGGACGTTGTGAATGCAGAAATCGCGCACCGCGCGGCTGCCCTCGTCGCCGAAATTGATCGCGGCGCCCCACGGCGTGTGATAGTGCTCGGTGAAATATTGCGACGCATACGCGTTCAGGTAATTGCCGTCGGGCCCGAAATGGTTGTAGACGACATCGAGCAGCACCATCAGACCGCGCGCATGGGCGGCCTCGATCAGCGCCTTGAAATCATCGGGCTTACCGTAGCGGCTTTCCGGCGCGAACAACAGCACGCCGTCATAGCCCCAGTTATTGCGTCCGGGAAAATCGGCGACCGGCATGATTTCCAGCACCGTGACGCCGAGTTCGGCCAGGTAATCGAGGCGCTCGATGGCCGCTCGGAATGTGCCGTCCGCGGTGAATGCGCCGAGATGGAGTTCGTAGATCACGGCATCGTTCCATGGCCGCCCGCGCCAATCCGATTCAGCGTCAGTCCACCGGTAAGCCCGCGGATCGATAACGACGCTGGTGCCGTGCACGTCGTCAACATTGAAGCGCGAAGCCGGATCGGGAACCCGCAAATCCTGATCGATGCGATAGCGATAGCGGCTGCCGGCACGCGCTTTCGCGGTGGTCAGCCGATAAAAGCCACCAGCGGCTGCCGGCATGGTAATCAGCTTTTCCACGCCGTCCTGTTCCACACATAGCTCGACTGATTTCGCGTCCGGCGCCCACAGCGCAAAGCGGACCGCGCCGTCGTCGAGGACTTCGGCGCCGAATGGCATCTGGTGTTGTGTTTTCATGGTGCTGTTGGCTAGGGGCTAGGACAGTCAAATTCTAAACCGATCCCCGACCCTGCCCCTGACCCCTGATCCCTAGCCCCTGAGCCCTGACCCCTAACTCTCATAACTCGGTTTGCGCGAATTCGGATTGTTCTGCGTGAACATGGCGACCGAGCGTCCCTTCAGTGCATAGGCATTCCCCGAATCGACGCGTGGCCCGCGCTTCAGCCCGCCTTCGAAGGTGGTATCCATGACGAGGTCCCAGTGCGTGGTTTCGCCGTATGTGGGTATCACGAAGGGTATTTCTTCGTGATGCGCATTCAGCAGGATCAAAAAATGATCGTCGTATTCGCGGCGGCCGCGCTCATCGAGTTCGTCGCCGGCGTTGCCTGAGATCAGCAGGCCGAGGCAACGCGCGAAGCCGACGCTCCACTCTTCGTCGCTCATTTCGGTACCTGCCGGCGTCAGCCACAGTATGCCTTTGACATCGACTTCGGGAATGTGCTGGCCCTGGAAAAAATGGCGCCGATGCAGGACCGGATGGCGTGCGCGCAAACTAATGATGCGTTGCGCAAACGACATCAAGGCCAGATCAGCGGAATCGAGATCCCAGTCGAACCAGCTGATTTCGTTGTCCTGGCAATAGGCATTGTTGTTGCCGCCCTGCGTCCGGCCCATCTCGTCGCCGGCGACGATCATCGGCACGCCCTGCGACAAAAATAGCGTCGCCAGAAAATTGCGCTTCTGCTGCTCGCGCAGCACGTTGATCGCAGGATCATCGGTACGGCCTTCAGCGCCGCAGTTCCAGCTTCGATTATGGCTTTCGCCGTCGCGGTTGTCCTCGCCATTGGCCCCGTTGTGCTTGTCGTTGTAACTGACCAGATCGTGCAGGGTAAAGCCGTCGTGCACGGCGATGAAGTTGACGCTGGCATAGGGCCGCCTGCCGCCCGATTCATACAGATCGCTGGAGCCGGTCAGCCGATAGGCGAGGTCGCCGATCAGGCCGCCGTCGCCTTTCCAGTACGAACGCACATCGTCGCGATACTTGCCGTTCCATTCAGTCCAGCCGACCGGGAAATTGCCGACCTGATAGCCGCCCTCGCCGAGGTCCCATGGCTCGGCGATCAATTTGACCTGCGATATCACCGGATCCTGCTGAATGATGTCGAAGAAAGCGCCAAGCTTGTCGACCGCATGCAACTCGCGCGCGAGCGTCGAAGCCAGATCGAAGCGGAAACCATCGACGTGCATTTCGGTGACCCAGTAACGCAGCGAATCCATGATCAGTTGCAGCACCCGCGGATGCGTCATGTTCAGCGTATTGCCGGTGCCGGTGTAATCCATGTAATGACGCAAATCGCCATCGACCAGCCGGTAGTACGACGCGTTGTCGATGCCGCGAAACGACAAGGTCGGCCCTTGCTGATTGCCTTCCGCGGTATGGTTGTAGACGACGTCGAGTATGACTTCGATGCCGGCGCTGTGCAGCGTCTTAACCATGGTGCGGAATTCGTACACCGGATAGTCGACCGCATACCGCGCGTCGGGTGCGAAAAATCCAATCGAGTTGTAGCCCCAGAAATTGCTCAAGCCTTTGTCGATCAGGTGACGGTCATTGATAAAACGCTGCACCGGCATCAGCTCGACGGTCGTAATGCCGAGTCGCCTCAGATGGTCGATGACCGGTCCGGTCCCCAGCGCGCCATAGGTTCCACGCAAGCCTTCCGGGACTTCCGGATGCTTTACCGTAAAACCTTTGACGTGGGTTTCGTAAATGACGGTGTCATTCCACGGCACGCGCGGCGGCTTGTCGTTGCCCCACGTGAAGGCCGAGTCGATAACCTGGCATTTCGGCATGCCGGACGCCGAATCGCGGCGGTCGAACGAGAGATCCGCCCGCTCCGAGCCGATGCGGTAGCCGAACTGCGCATCGCTCCAGTTCATCACCCCGACGATATTTTTGGCGTAGGGATCGAACAGCAGCTTGTTCGGATTGAATCGATGCCCGTTCCTGGGCTCGTAAGGTCCATGCACGCGATAGCCGTACAACTGGCCCGGGCGCACCTGCGGCAGATAACAGTGCCATGCGCGGTGGGTTTTCTCCGGCATGTCGATGCGATGCATCTGCTGGCGGCCTTTGGCGTCGAACAGGCATAGCTCGACGCCGGTCGCGTGGTCGGAAAACAAGCTGAAATTGACACCTTCGCCGTCCCAGGTCGCGCCGAGCGGATAGGGTTGCCCGGGCCATACTGCGAGATTCCGATAAGGCAAGTTGATTTCCTTTTGATAGTGGGCGCTCTGGCAAAGCAACTCGCTTCGCCTCAGGTAATGAGAGCGAATCCGCGCACGAATCTGTGCGTAGTCGCCGAACGAACAAACGAAACAAAAAAACAGACGAAACAAAACCCCGGCAATGCCGGGGTTTTGAAGCTGCGCTCGCTACGGTTTTCAACGGCCTGCCAATCCAGCGACGAGCAAAGCAAGCGCTCAGCGGAGCGCGCCAGCAATAACTAGCGGACGCTGCCGCGCCGAATCAGGTTGACGATGGCAAGCAGAATCACGGCGCCCAAAAAAGCGATAAACAACGCCGGCAAACTGAAGTTGCCTTGACTCAGGCTACCAATTCCGAATAACGGGGACAGCAGAAAGCCGCCAAGGAATGCGCCGACGATGCCGACCACGACATTCAAAATCACGCCCTGTTGCGCGTCTGTCTTCATGAGCTTGCTTGCCAGCCATCCGATGATGCCGCCCAACACAATCCAGATAATAAAATTAATCATTTGCTCCTCTCCTGGTTAAATCGCTTCGCGTCAATTCTCTCGCTTTCATCGGGAACTGCTGTTTCGGATTGCGCGTGAGCAGCAGCTCACACGCGGCCATGGGACCAACACTTGCCCGCTTGAAAATTTTTTAACGCTGTCCCTGGCACCGCTATTAGCAGGCAATTCCTATGCCCATTGGCGTAACCGTAAACTCGCATCATATCCCTTTGTTTCAAAACGAATCCGACTACAGGGGCAGTGAGCTGGAATGGTAGAGTTTACAAAACAGATTGTCTCGAGCAGGCACGCTTCAGAGATTGGGCGAACTAAGGAACCTCTGGCTACTCTTGGACTGTCGCCCCTTCCCAGGAAAACAAATGAGCCTTCCCCTCTTCAGAGGAGGGGTCGTTGCGAAGCAGTCACCTCGCGGCGCACGATGTTTCTTACCTGGCGCCGCAAGTCAGCGTGCCGCCGCCCAGAATACTGTTGGAGATATTGCCGCTCATGACTATAGCGACCGGTCCCTGATAGCTCGACGAATAAATCGGCCATTGCCGATTCAGGACGTCGAAGCGCGGTTCGCGGCCGAGCACGTCCTGGTGCGTATCGAAACAGGCTCCGAT
>JACMKV010000453.1 GCA_014379915.1 Burkholderiales bacterium | reverse complement strand
GCGCAGCGGTCGGCGCGGCAGTTGAAGCGGTCGGCGACGCGGCAGGTGAAGCGAGGGCAGGATCGGATTGCTGCTGTTCTATATCCATGCGATCGGCAAGTGAAGCGGGCGCGAGGAGAGTTTCAAGCGGGCATTATAAACGGCTATCCGCGCGGCTGTCTGCGCTACGAATTGAGTGTCCTGAATTGCGTGTCGCTACAGAAAAGATGCCGGGAATCGGCGCCATACTGCGTTGTGTATCCTCGCCAAGTGTACAGGCTGTGGTTCGCGCCGGCTGTTGGTTTGCACTTTGTCTGAAGCCGATTTCGGCACTTTTCATTGCCAACATCAAGGGCCATCCTGATTATTCCGCGAACCAGCAACTCAGGACACTGGCTCACTTGCCCGCTCTTGCCCACTCGACCAGTCCGCGCAGCAGGCCATCGTCGCCGGGGCCGGTCAGCACGACTGACCGCAGTCCGCGTTCGCGCGCGACCTCGGCAATTCGCGGATGCGGCACGAAAACAGGCGTTTTCGCAAGCGGCGCGCGGCCACCATCGCCGAGCATTTCGAGCAGATTACCGAGCCCCTCGCTGCTGGTCACAATGACGGCATGCAAACGATCGTTGCGCCATGCATCGAACAGGGGCGTGGTGTCGGCGCCGGCGTCTGGTTTAGCGCGCCGGTAGCACTCGGCAAATTCGACCTCGGCGCCGCGCCGCGTCAGTGTTTCGCCGAGCAGATCCCGTCCGCCCTCACCGCGGAAAATGACTACTCGTCGGCCAGCGACCTTCTCGAGCTCAGGCAACGCAAGCAGCGCTTCGCTATCCCCGGCCGTTTCGGGGGCGATTACATCGACGATGCCCATGCGCCGCAACTCGCGCGCAGTCCCTGATCCGATCGCGGCGAATCGTAAGTGGACAGGCGGCGGCGCAATCATCGGCATCGCCTGCCTGACCGCGGTCGGGCTGATGAAGACGGCGAAATCGAACTCGGAGAGCCGCGAAAGCTGCGCGGCCAGCCGTTTTTGCTGTGCCGGCTCGGCGATCGGCAGAATTTCGATGACGGGAAAAAGGATGGCGTGACCCCCGGCTTGCTCGATCAGTGCCGCCAGGCGCCCGGCTTGTGCGCGCGGGCGGGTAACGACTACGTGGATCCCGGCTAACGGATCCGTCGCGCTTGACGAGGATTGCGTCAATGGCTCAGTGCGTCGCCAGGGCGCTCAGTATGGCGTCGGCGCCTTGCTCGCGCAGACGCCGCGCCAGATCAGCGCCTACGATTTCCGGGTCGCTGGCTGCGCCCTCCGCATCCGCGCGCAGCACTTTGTTGCCATCCGGGCTAGCCACAAACCCGGACAGCACGATGCGATCTTCGTGCAACACGGCATAGCCGCCGAGCGGGACCTGGCAATTGCCGGCGAGTGCGCGGCTCATTTCGCGCTCGGCGCGTACGCAAAGCGAGCTGGGCATGTGATTCAGCGGCTGCAGCAGCGCGAGCAAATCGTTCCGTTCCGCGAGACATTCGATACCGAGCGCGCCCTGCCCGACGGCGGGCAGGCTTTCTTCTATCGACAGCAAGCAGCGAATGCGCTCACCGAGCCCGAGCCGCTTCAGTCCGGCGGCAGCCAGGATGATGGCGGCATACTGGCCATCATCGAGTTTGCGCAGACGGGTCACCACGTTGCCGCGCAGCGGCTCGACCATTAGCGACGGATAGCGCGATCGCAGCTGGCTCGCCCGGCGCAGACTCGACGTGCCGACGCGGCCGCCGGCCGGCAGCTCGCCAAGGCTTTGATATCGATTCGAAATGAACGCATCGCGCGGATCCTCTCGCTCCATGATTGCAGCCATTGCGAAACCCGGCGGCAAATCCATCGGCACGTCTTTCATCGAATGCACGGCGATATCGGCTGTGCCGGCCATCAATGCCTCTTCGAGCTCTTTGACGAACAATCCCTTGCCGCCGATCGCCGACAACGGCGTCGCAAGCTGCCGATCGCCCTGGGTGGTCATCGGCATCAGCGTGACATTCAGCTGCGGGTAGAGTTTTTCGAGCTGATGCTGGACGAAGCGCGCCTGCCAAAGCGCAAGTTCGCTGGCGCGTGTCGCAATGACGATGGAATCTGAATCGGACAAAGTTAATGGCGGTTGACGGCAGTTGACGGCGATTCGATTGGAGGACGGCCGGGATCAGATCAGCGGAATCGCGCGATCTGTGGCCGGGCTCGGCGAGGGAAAGCGCTTAACGAAGCAATCAGCGCGAAACAACCAGCGGGACGAAAGCGCAACACGGTGCGAAATGCAATTTTAGCATGCACCACCATCCACACCCCCTGTAAGTTGCGTATGCGTTCGGGCGACCAAGAGCGTACTCGCTGCCCGTCGCAAGCGGGTCGTTGGGAGATGTTGTTTTTATTCAGATGTGCTATACCATGCGGGCCGGGCCGCAACCGTCCGGTATCCATACCACTAGGAGATCTATACATGAGCGCAGTCAGAAAACTTTCGGGTGTCACCATGGCCATCGCGGCCGCTGCTGTTTTTGCTGCAACCGGATGTGCGAATACCCCGGCCTCTACCACCGCTTCCGCAAAAGGCCATTGTAATGGCGTGAACGCGTGCAAAGGCACTGGCGCATGCAAGACCGCATCTAACGCTTGCAAGGGCCAGAATGCGTGCAAGGGCCACGGCTGGATGAGCATGACCGAAGGCGAGTGCAAAACAGCCGGCGGCAAATTCATTCTCGACCCGACGAAAGGCTAGATTCCGCACCGCCAAGCCTGAAGAAATAAATCCTGTTGGCGTCGCCAGCCAGGGTTTATTTTCCTATCTGCCGAACTCTTTGACGACGTGCTGCTGGCGTCGACTCATCGGCAACCTCTCTGGCAAGTCTTTCAGCAAAACAGTCCAACGAGGCTCGCCGCCCTCGTCGGCGACTTTCTCGAAGCCGGCGATATGATTTTTTGCCACCAGACAACTGCGGTGGATGCGGACGAAGCGCGCGCCGTATTCCTGCTCGAGACGGGTCAGCGATTCTTCAAGCAGATATTCGCGTGCGAGCGTGCGTATCGTCACGTATTTCAACTCGGCTTTCAGGTAGACGATATCGCTGATCGGGATCAAATGAATTTTACCGCGCTCGTGGACGCTCAGATGCGAGCGCGGCACGGGCGCCAGCTCCCGCAAAACCTCCAGCGACACCGGCGCCATCGATCTGGCGCGCAGCAGCGCATCGAGCAGACGCGAGGCACGTATTGGCTTCAGCAGATAATCGACCGCATGCAGCTCGAATGCCTGCACGGCGAAGTCGTCATAAGCGGTGGTGAAAATGACCGCCGGCGGCGCCGGCAGCTTTTGCAGATGCTGGGCTACTTCGATGCCGTCGATCTCCGGCATGCGGATGTCGAGCAGCACCAGATCGACCGCGGTCGTTCCCAGCAAATCCAGGGCAATACGCCCGTTGGCCGCTTCGGCGACGATTTCGGTTGGCTGCTGCGATGCGCAATCGTGCAGCAGATCGCGCAGACGGTTGCGCGACGGCGTTTCGTCGTCGACCAGCATGATTTTCAGTGGCTGCGAATTCGTCGAGCTCAAGCAGTTTCCTTTAGATAGGGAATCGTGATGTGAACCTGGAAGCGGTTGTCGCTGATCGTAGTCTTCAGGCTGCCCTCGGCATCGAAATGCAAAGCCAGCCGCTCGCGGACGTTCTCAAGCGCCATTTTATTTCCGGTATGGTGACTGCCCTGCTTGTGATAAGGATTGCGCAGCACCGCGTGCAACTGGTTGCGATTCGTGTAGATATCGATGCTGATTACGCCGGGCGCGATAGCCGGCTCGATGCCATGATAGACCGCATTTTCGATCAGCGGCTGCAGCACCAGCGGCGGAATCAGCGCGTCGTGCGGCATATTGTCGATGCGCCAATCGATTAGCAGCCGTTCGCCGAGGCGCAACTGCTCGAGATTCAGGTACTGGCGGCATAACGCGACTTCCCGCGCCAAGGTCGACAGCCGCCGGTTATCGGCCATGATCACGCGAAACAGGTCGGCCATATCTTCCAGCGCGACCTCGGCGCGTTTCGGATCGGCGCGCACCAGACTCAGCACAGCGTTGATGCTGTTGAACAGGAAGTGCGGCCGGATGCGCGCGTGCAATGCCTGTAATCGCGCCTCCGACAATGCCGGCGACAGCGCGCGGCTGCGCAGATTGAAGTAGAACAGCAGCACGGCGGAAATCGTCAACGCAAAAAACAGATTGCGAACCAGTTCGCCGGCGCCATACAAGTCCCGCCCTAAGCCATAAACGAGCGTGGTCAGGGCGAGCTCCAGGCCGAGCACGATCAGTGCGCCGGGCAGAAACGGCAGGCGCTGCAGCCAGGTATTCGCAAGGCCGAGCACCACGAGACTCAAAATCAGCACTGGCTGCACCAGGGCAGAGATGACAATCAGTTCCTGCCAGGCGCTTCGAAAACCTGATGTTCTAAGCACGGCGGCGATCACGCTCAAGCCGATAACGATCAGCAAAATCCGCAGCAAAATCCCGAGGTTGCGAAAGTTCGGCAAGGCGTCCGGGTATGCGTTTTGATTTATACTCGCCATGCTAACTTATTCTGAACAGGCAACTCCCAATATGCAAGAAAAGCACGATTCCGCGCCGCCTGGCTTGTGGTCAGAACGCTTCGCCGAGCCGGTTACCGAGCGCGTCGCGCGCTTCACGGCTTCGGTCGAGTTCGATAAAAGGCTCGCTCCGTTCGACATTCGCGGCTCGCTCGCGCACGCGCGCATGCTCCATGCCATCGGAATTGTAAGCGCATCCGAGCTTGCCGCGATCGAACAGGGTATGCGGCGGATCGAAAGCGAGATCGAACGAGGCGAATTCGCGTGGTCGATCGCCGATGAAGACGTCCACCTGAATATCGAAAAACGTCTGACCGCGCTGATTGGCGACGCCGGAAAAAAACTGCATACCGCGCGCTCGCGCAACGACCAGGTTGCGACCGACATCCGGCTTTACCTGCGTGCCGCGATCGACGATATCCGCGCGCTGATCTCGGCATTGCAATCAAGGCTTCTCGATCTCGCCGAGCACCATGTCGATGTCATCATGCCCGGCTTCACCCACCTGCAAGTCGCGCAGCCGGTCAGCTTCGGTCACCATCTGCTTGCCTATTTCGAAATGTTGAAACGCGACAGCGAGCGTTTGACTGATTGCCGCAAGCGCGTCAACCAGTTGCCGCTCGGCGCGGCGGCGCTGGCCGGGACGAGCTATCCGATCGATCGCTCGCGCGTCGCCACAGAACTTGGTTTCGACGGCGTTTGCGAGAATTCGCTGGACGCTGTTTCCGACCGCGACTTCGCAATCGAGTTTTGCGCGTGCGCGGCGCTGCTGATGACGCATCTGTCGCGATTCTCCGAGGAGCTGATCTTGTGGATGAATCCGCGCTTCGGCTTCATAGAACTTGCTGATCGCCACTGCACCGGATCGAGCATCATGCCGCAAAAAAAGAATCCCGACGTGCCGGAGCTGGTGCGCGGTAAGACCGGGCGTGTCAACGGCCATCTGGTTGCGCTGCTGACATTGATGAAGGCGCAGCCGCTGGCATACAACAAGGACAACCAGGAAGACAAGGAACCGCTGTTCGATGCCGTCGATACGCTGCAGGCGACGCTCGCCGTGTTTGCCGACATGTTATCGGGTTTGCGCGTGAATGCGGATGCGATGCGCGCTGCGGCGCGGGAAGGTTATGCCACCGCGACCGATCTCGCCGACTATCTGGTCAAGAAAGGCTTGCCGTTTCGCGATGCCCATGCTGCGGTGGCCAAAGCGGTGCGAGTCGCCGCCGAAAGCCGGCACGATTTGAGCGATCTGCCGCTGAACCAGCTGAAGCAATTCTCAGCGCTGATCGAAAACGACGTCTACGCCGTGCTGACCCTGGAAGGCTCGTTGACGAGCCGCGACCATATCGGCGGCACCGCGCCGAACCGGGTCCGCGCGGCGATCATCAAGGCGCGCGCGTCTCTCGATTCGTTGCCCCGGTAGACGGCGATAGCACGCGGCCGTGCGGAGCGGCGTTATGGTTTGGGACGACATTGCAGCGACGATACGTGCGGAGACCGGCACTGCCTTTTTTGTCGAGCGAAAGATCAGCATTGGCGGCGGTTGCATCAACGCTGCTTATCGCATTGATGGCTGCGGCCAGCGCTATTTCGTCAAGCTGAACGATGCGGCGAAAGCCGCGATGTTCGAAGCCGAGGCGGCCAGCCTGTCCGAAATCGCGCAAACCCAAACGCTGCGCGTGCCGCGCCCTGTATGCCAGGGCATGAATGGCGGGCAGGCATGGCTGGTTCTGGAATATATCGAGTTCAATAAAAGTAACGCCGGAAGTATGGGCGAGCTCGGCGCGGGTCTGGCGCGCATGCACGAGGCAACTGCGCCACACTTCGGTTGGCATCGCGACAACACGATAGGCGCAACGCCGCAAATCAATACGCAAAACGGCGACTGGATTACATTCTGGCGCGATCATCGGCTCGGCTATCAACTGCGGCTGGCGGCTGCTAATGGGCATGACGGACAGCTGCAGAAAAGCGGCGAACGTTTGCTCGCCGACATGAACGCCTTGTTCGCCAGTCATAAGCCGCAACCGAGCTTGCTGCACGGCGATCTCTGGGGCGGAAACATCGGCTTTGCCAGCGATGGAAAACCGCTGGTATTCGACCCGGCCGTCTACTATGGCGATCGCGAGGCCGATCTCGCGATGACCGAGTTATTCGGAGGCTTCAGTGCGGATTTTTACGCGGCTTACCGCGAGTGCACGCCGATCGACGCCGGCTATTCGGTGCGGAAATATTTGTACAATCTTTACCACATACTCAATCATCTGAATCTGTTCGGCGGCGGCTATCGCGGGCAGGCCGAAAGCATGATGGAACGCTTACTCGCCGAACTGAAGTGAAGTTCGGTGAAGTTGCGGCGCGGGTAAGCTGAAGCCGTCATTCTGAGACCGAAGGTCGAAGAATCTGCTGTGGGGAGGAAAAGCAGATGCTTCGCCTTGCTCAGCATGACAGCAGAGCGATGAACGACGACCGCAGGCTGATTGCTGGCGACGCAACCACGATGTATCGGTTGCGCTGAGCAGCACCCAGGCAGAGCGGCCTGGGATGATTCAACTCAGAAACAACCGATACGCCGGATTCCCGCTCTCATCCCAATACGGATAGCCAAGCTTGTCGAGGAAGCAGCGAAAATCGGCGTGCTCATGCGCGGGCACCTGAATGCCGACCAGCACGCGGCCGTAATCGGCGCCGTGGTTGCGATAATGAAACAGGCTGATATTCCAGTCGTGGCTCATGCTGTTCAGAAATCGCGTCAGCGCGCCGGGCCGCTCGGGAAATTCGAAGCGATACAGCATTTCGTCGGCGATGCCCGGCGCGCGGCCGCCAACCAGATGACGCACATGCAGCTTGGCCATTTCGTTGTCGGATAAATCGACCGCCTGCAAACCCTCGTCGCGCAGCGTCCGCAGCAGAACCCCGGTTTCATCGCGATTGTGCACCTGCACGCCGGCGAACACCTGCGCTTCGCGCGCATCGGCGTAGCGGTAATTGAATTCGGTGATGTTGCGCGCGCCTAGCAGCGAACAGAATTTCTTGAAGCTGCCGGGTTGCTCCGGAATCGTCACCGCGAGAATCGCTTCGCGCTGTTCGCCGATTTCGGCGCGTTCGGCGACGTGGCGCAAACGGTCGAAGTTCATGTTCGCGCCGGACGCAATCGCGATCAACGTCCGATCGCTGATCGCCTCGCGCGCGGCATAGGCTTTGACCCCCGCCACGCTCAACGCGCCGGCCGGTTCGAGTACGACGCGCGTGTCCTCGAACACATCCTTGATCGCAGCGCAGATCTCGTCGGTGCTGACGAGCACGACTTCATCGACCAGCTCGCGGCATAAGCGGAACGTTTCTTCGCCGACCTGCCGGACCGCTACGCCGTCGGCGAATAAACCGACCTGCGCGAGCTTGATGCGCTCACCGGCTGCCAGCGATCGCGCCATCGCATCGGCATTACAGGGCTCGACGCCGATGATTCTGGTCTCGGGGCGCAATCGCTTCACATAAGCGGCAATTCCGGCGATCAGTCCGCCGCCGCCGACCGGGACGAAAATCGCGTGGATCGGCTGCGCGTGCTGGCGCAGGATTTCCATGCCTATCGTTCCCTGCCCGGCGATCACATCGGGATCATCGTACGGATGCACGAAAGTCAGACCGCGCTCGCAGGCCAGGGCATCGGCGTGCGCATAGGCCTCGTCGTAGGAGTCGCCATGCAGCACGATTGCAGCACCCCGCGCCGCGACCGCCTTGACCTTGATAGCGGGGGTTGTCGCCGGCATCACGATGGTCGCTGCGCAGCCGAGCTTTTGCGCTGCAAGCGCGACGCCCTGCGCATGATTGCCGGCGGAGGCGGCGATGACACCGCGCGCCCGCACCTCGGCAGAAAGTCCAACCATCTTGTTATAGGCGCCGCGCAGCTTGAACGAGAAGACCGGTTGCAGATCTTCGCGCTTCAGCAGCACCCGATTGCGGATCCGCGTTGAAAGATTGCCGGCCAGCTCCAGCGGACTTTCAATGGCGACGTCATAAACGCGCGCGGTCAGGATACGTTCGAGATAGGCGTTATTCATCGTCGCCAGCCGGCGGTTACTGGAAAATGCGGGAAATGCGGCAAGCGTATCACAGCAGCGTCCGCTTTCAGCACAGCAAGCTCCCGCGTTGTTTGGGCTTTTTCGGCGTTGTGCAAGGTCGGGCGTGCCGCTATCCTTGGCCTGTACATAAGGAGAGCGAAATGAGCAGAGATGAACAGAAGCGCGCGGCGGCGCAAGCCGCGATTGCCCATGTACCAGCCGACTCGGTCATCGGCGTCGGCACCGGTTCGACCGCAAATGTTTTCATCGACGAACTGGCGAAAATAAAAAGCCGCATCCGCGGCGCGGTCGCCAGCTCGGAGGCGACGGCGGCGCGGCTCAGGCAAATCGGCATCCCGGTCCTCGATCTGAACGGCGTCGACGAGTTGCCGGTTTATGTCGACGGCGCCGACGAAGTCACGCGACACCTGATGATGATCAAGGGCGGCGGCGGAGCATCGACGCGCGAAAAAATCACGGCGGCCGTAGCGCGCAAGTTCATTTGCATCGCTGACTCAAGCAAGCTTGTCGACGTGCTCGGCAGCTTTCCAGTCGCCGTCGAAGTGATCGCAATGGCGCGCAGCTATGTCGCGCGTGAACTGATCCGGCTTGGCGGGCAGCCGAGCTTGCGGCAAGGTTTCACCAGCGATAACGGCCATCCGGTTCTCGATGTCCACGGGTTCGACATCGCCAATCCGGTCGAGCTTGAAAACAGGATCAACCAGATTGCAGGCGTCGTCGAAAACGGGATTTTCGCGCGGCGCAGCGCTGACGTCTTGCTGTTGGCGACCAGCAAAGGTGTGGAAACGATCAAACGGCAGGCGATCTAGCGGGCTGGTCAGATGGTCGGACGAACCGCTCGCGGCTGGCCCGGCAAAAGCGCCTGCTAGTCCAGAAATTCCGGAGACATCATGGCGCGCAATTCCGCTTTCCCCGCGCCCGCTCGTTCGTAATAAGTGAGCCAGCAGATTGCACCCGGCTTCATGCTCCAGTCCAGCAACTGCCCGCTCAGAAGCTGCGCCGCCAATTGCCCAAGCGTCGGTTGATGGCTGACGACGATCACGGCCGCCACCGGCAGCGGCTTCAACACGGTATCGCGCATAATTTCTACGGAAGCGCTGGTTCCGATACCGGCATCGGTTGCATACTCGCTGGTCAAGGCAGCCGCGGTCTGCTGCGCGCGTCGCGCCGGACTTACCAATACCGTGCTGCTACCCGGCAGCCGCGGCCGCAGCCAGCGCGCCATACGGCCGGCGTCGTGTGCGCCTTTTTCGGTTAGCACTCTGTCGTGGTCAGGAAACCCTGGCGCTGCTTCAGCGTGCCGCCATAAAATAATATCCATCACGTCCTTATCTTTTGTGACACCGATCGCCTCGACAACCCGCAGCCACAGGGAACAATGGCAAATGCCCGCAATCGTAGTCTGTAGCCACACACTGTCAATCACGGAGGCTACAATGCGCGCCATAAGACATGCTGCCGCGGCTTTGCTGTTCGGTTTGTTTGTTCCCGCATTGGCTGCGGATAAGCCTCAGTTTATCAAAGGCGACATTCAGGTCACGCGTTACGACGGAAGCAGCGACGATTTACTCACCGCCGGGCTCGGCAAAAGCGGTTTGCAAAGCGCTACGCCGCCCGCGTTCGCCGACTCGCTGAACCCGACCGCCACGGAGCTTCGCCGCCGCGCGATCTACACCAATTATCGCGCCCTCGTCGATATCACCACCGGTGGCGGCTATGGCATGCTGTATGGTCCGAACATCGACGCGAATGGCAACGTGACGGCCGGCGAAGGCAAGATCGCCGGCGATGAATACCTCGCGCTGATCGGCGGCGGTAAGCGCAATTTCACCGTAATGGTCCAGGTGCCGGCGTCATTCGATCCGAAAAACGCGTGCATCGTGACCGGTCCGTCGTCGGGCTCGCGCGGCATCTATGGCGCGATCGCGACTTCGGGCGAATGGGGTCTGAAGCGCGGCTGCGCCGTCGCTTACACCGACAAAGGCACCGGAACCGGCGCCCACGATTTGCAGAACGATATCGTCAACCGCGTCGATGGCGTAACCGCGACCGCCGATGACGCGGGTGATGAATCGCTGTTCACCGCCCGCTTGAGCGATCAGAAGCGCGCCGAATTCAATGCCGCCACGCCGAACCGTTTCGCGTTCAAGCACGCGCATTCCGAGCGGAACCCGGAGAAGGATTGGGACAGACATGTGCTCGCGTCCATCATCTTCGCCTTCTATGTGCTGAACGAGAAGTTCGATGGCGGCGCTATCAAGCCCGACAACACGATCGTCATCGCGTCGAGCGTGTCCAACGGTGGCGGAGCGAGCCTGCGCGCGGCCGAGCTCGACCAATTCGGGCTGATCGACGGCGTCGCGGTATCGGAACCGAACGTGAACCCGAAACCGGGCGCGAAGTTCGGCATCGTCCAAGGGTCGGGCGCGCCGTTTTTCGCGCACAGCAAGGATCTCTACGATTACGTGACGCTCGTCAATCTTTATCAGCCGTGCGCGTC
>JACMKV010000011.1 GCA_014379915.1 Burkholderiales bacterium | reverse complement strand
TGCCAGCTATCCGCGCTGCGGCTTGAATGCGATCGCCTTGGCTGCCGGAGAATCCGCATGATCGTCAGCGCTTTCTATCCAAGTCAGCGTCCGAGTGAGCGCGGATGAATTTGGTGACGTCGTCGAGCACTGGCACCCAGTCGCGGAAAGGCGCAGCGCGGCCTGCGCCGCCGATGCGGATGTGGCTAACGTCGTCGTAAACAATATGCGTAAGCTCGCCGCCCTGCTCGCGCACTCGCGCCTCCAACCGGCTGCTGTTGCGCTGCCACCGTATCGTCGGACGAGCCGTGCAACAACAGCATGGGCGGTTCGTTACTCGATACGAAATTGAGCGGTTGGATCCTTCCAGCCCCTGCGGCGCTCCAAAAACCACTTTCAGCGTATTTGCTCGATAGCGGCAGGAAATCATACGGCCCGGCCAGGCCAATAAAACCGTTCAAGGCTGCGACATCAATGCCGACATTTTGCAGATAGCGATCGTCGATTGCGAGCATCGCCGCGTTGTAGGCGCCCAGATGAATACCCCATCAAAAAAATCTTTTCCGGGTCACCGCTATACTGGCGATATTGTCCTTGACCCATTTTACGGCGTGCGCCGAATCTTCGAGGAATCGGGAATTGACCTCCGGGACACGGGCGGTAATCGGGAATAACCGTGACAAAGCCGCGCGAAGCTAGCGCCTCAGCAACCAAATCGCCGCGCGCACCGCGTTCCGAGGCGCCGCCATAAAAGAACAGCAGCGCCAGCGTCCGGTTTCTGATTGAAAAACTGCATCATGAAGATCGGTACAGGACTAGTTGGAAGTCGTTCGGGTGCGGCTGCGAGCGGTAAAAGTGCGAGAGTGAAGTTTACAGACGAATCGCGATAGTGCGCAGGCGGAAAGCGCCAGTCAAACCAGAAAAATGCTCGCCAGACCGAGGAATATGAAGAAACCCATGCTGTCGGTCGTTGCCGTCAGCAGGACGCTGGATCCGATCGCCGGGTCGCGCCCCAACTTGTACATAGTCAGCGGAATAAAAATGCCGACGAGCGCGGCCAATAGCAGATTCAGCAACATCGCCGCGGCCATCACGATGCCGAGCGAAGCACTGCCATAGATGGCAAATGCAAACGCGCCGACGACGCTGCCCCAGACCACGCCGTTCAGCGCGCTGATGGTCAGCTCCTTGGTGATCAGCATGCGCGCGTTGCCGGCGTTGATCTGACCGAGTGCGAGGCCGCGGACGATCAGCGTCGTCGTCTGGATCCCTGAGTTGCCACCGATGCCGGCGATGATCGGCATCAGCGCCGCCAGCGCGACCAGTTTTTCGATCGTGCCTTCAAAAACGCCGATGACGCGCGAAGCAATGAACGCGGTGACGAGATTGATAGCCAACCAGAGCCAACGATTTTTTGCGCTGCTCCAGACCGATGCAAATAGGTCCTCTTCTTCGAGCAGACCAGCCTGGCCGAGGACTTCGTTGTCGCGCTCTTCCCGGATGAAATCGACCACGGCGTCGACCGTCAGGCGGCCGACGAGTTTTTTATCGGGCCCGACTACCGGCGCCGTCACCAGGTCGTAGCGCTCGAACGCCTGCGCAGCGTCGCTCGCGTCGTCGTCCGGATCAAAGGTGACGACGTTTTCGTCCATGACTTCGGCTACCTCGACATCGGGATCCTGCAGCAACAGGCGTTTGATCGGCAGCACGCCGCGCAATACGTTTTCGCGATCGACGACGAACAGCTTGTCGGTCTGATCGGGCAATTCGTTCAACTGGCGCAGATAGCGCAGCACGACTTCGAGCGTGACATCCGGCCGCACCGCGACCATGTCGAAATCCATCAAGCCGCCGACGCGATCGTCGGCATACGACAGCGCTGATTGCAGGCGCGCGCGGTTCTGCGCATCGCGCGACAGCAGGAGGTCGGTAATGACGTCGCGCGGCAGATCGGGCGCCAGGTCGGCGATTTCGTCGCTGTCCAGGGTTTCCGCAGCGGCCAGCAACTCAGCCGAATCCATGTTCGCGATCAGCGTCTCGCGGACTGCATCGGAGGTTTCCAGCAGAATCTCGCCGTCGCGCTCGGCCTTGACCAATTCCCAGACGACCAGACGCTGGTTCAGCGGTAGCGCCTGCAGCACATAGGCGACGTCCGCCGGGTGCATGCGGTCGAGCCGGTTCCGCAGCGGCGCTACATTTTCGCGGTGCGCCAGCGAGGAAATCAGTTCCGGACGCGGTTTGTCGTTGCGGCGCTCCAGTTCCTCAACGAGCTCAAGCCGGTGCAGGAGTCGCATGACCTGCTCCAGGCTTTCCTGCACGTTTTCGGCGCGCACGACTTCGCGGATTTTTTCTTGGGTTTCTTCCATAGCGTGAACTACGAGGCTGCGCCCCGTGACGACCGGCGCTTGCGCTCGCTTCAGGGCAGCTCAGGGCAGCTCAGCCGCCTCCATGCGCTGCAGAATGATCGCAGTTTTGCGGGCCAAGTGCCGGGAGCCGCGGTGATTATCGTAAAACCGGGGGTTCGGCGCCATCGCG
>JACMKV010000452.1 GCA_014379915.1 Burkholderiales bacterium | reverse complement strand
CGAAATCGACCATCATAATGCCGTTTTTCTTGACCAGTCCGACCAGCAGGATGATGCCGACGAAGCTGAAAATATTCAGCTGCTGATCGAACAGCAGCAGCATCACAAGCGCGCCGAATCCTGCGAGCGGCAGGGCGGTCAGGATGGTCAGCGGATGGCCGAAATGCTCGTACAGAATCGCCAGGATCATGAAGATCACGACGATCGTAATCAGCAGCAACAGCGGCAGGGTCCGCAACGATTCCTGGAAAACCTTGGCGCTGCCGGCGAAGCTCGAACTGACGCCAGGCGGCAAGGTTTCGCGCGCCAGTTCTTCAGCGGCCGTAACGGCTTCGCCGACCGATGCGCCGGCAGCGACGTTGAACGAAATCGTGACCGAGGGCAGTTGGCCGTAATGGCTGATCGACAGCGGCCCGACGCCGCTTTCGATCTCCGCAACGTTGCCGAGCGGCACCAGCGTTCCGCTGGCGCTTTGCACATACAGCGCGCTCAGCGAATTGATATCGGTTTGAAACGGCTTGTCGAGTTCGAGCAGCACCGTGTACTGGTCGGTTTCGCCGTAAATCGCGCTGACTTCGCGGCCGCCATAGGCGTTGTAAAGCGCCGATTCGACCTGCTGCGGCGTGACGCCGAGCGTCGCCGCGCGATCGCGCAGGATATGCACCTTGATTTCAGGATTGCGCAGTTCCAGGCTGGAGCTGACATCCTGGAATAGCGGCCGCTCGCGCAAACTTGCCTCGAAGGCTTGCGCCGCGCTGTAAAGTGTTTTGAGGTCTGCCGCCATCAGCACGAACTGAATCTCGCTATTGCTGATCATGCCGCCGACGTTGATCGCGGCCGGGTTCTGCATGAATAGCTGCATGCCTTGCACGCCGCTCGTGGCTTCGCGCAATTGCGCGATGACTTCATCGGCGGTCGCGTCGCGCTGATCGCTCGGCTTCAGGCGCACGATCAGGCGGCCGATATTGTTGCCGGCGGTGCCGCCGCCGCCTTGACCGGCAGTCGACATCATTGCTTCGACGTTGGGATTTTTGCTGACGATTTCGGCAACCGCTCTTTGCCGGACGACGAGTTCGTCGAACGTCAACCCTTCCGGCGCGCGCGTGCTGCCGTTGATCATGCCGGTATCCTGGCGCGGAATGAAGCCTTTCGGCACGACGAAGGCGAGCCACACCGTCGCGGCGAGAATGGCGACGGATACCAGCAGCATCGCGCCGCGGTGCTGCATGGTCCAGCGCAGGCTGTTGCCGTAGCCGTTGCGGATACGATCGAAGCTGCGTTCGAGCGCGGCATAGCCGCGCGCATGTCGCTGCGTCGGCTCCAGAAACAGGCTGCACAGCATCGGAGTCAAGGTCAGCGAGATGACGCCCGACATCAGCACGGCAACACCGACAGTCACGGCGAATTCGGTAAACAAGCGGCCGAGCACGCCCTCCATCAGCAGAATCGGAATGAACACCGCAGCCAACGACACCGTCATCGACAAAACCGTGAAGCCGATTTCGCGCGTGCCGTCGAGCGCGGCCTGCATGCGGTCCTTGCCCATTTCGACATGGCGCGTGATGTTTTCGAGGACGACGATGGCGTCGTCGACGACGAAGCCGACGGCCAGGGTCAGCGCCATCAGGCTCAGATTGTTCAGGCTGTAGCCGAGTAGATACATGACCGTGAACGTGCCGAGCACGGAAGCCGGCAGAATCAGCGCCGTGATGAGCGTTGCGCGCAGATTGCCGAGAAACAGCAGGATCACGCCGACCACCAGAACGATCGCCAGCACCAGCGTGAAATTGACTTCGTGGATCGACGCCTTGATAAATTCGGATCGATCGAACAGCACGTCGAGCTCGGCGCCGGGCGGCAGCTCGCGCCCCATTTCCGGCAGCAGCGCGCGTATGCTCTCGACGACTTCGACGGTGTTGGCGCCCGGCTGGCGCTGCACGGCGAGGATGATCGAACGCTCGCCGTTGAACCAGCTGACCGCCTTGTTGTTTTCGACGCTGTCTTCGGCGCGGCCGATATCGGAAAAACGCACCGGCGCGCCATTCTGAAAGGCGACGATCAACGGGTTGAAATCGGCGGCGCGGCTTAATCCGCCATCAGCGGTAACCGTGTAGCTGCGCACTGCGCCTTCGAGCTGTCCGGCGGGCAGATTGCTGTTGGCGTTTTGCACCGATTGCACGACCTGATCGAGGCTCAGGTTGCGTTTGGCGAGCGCGTTCGGGTCGACATAAAGCCGCACCGCATATTTCTGCGAGCCGTAAACAACCACCTGCGCGACGCCGCCCAGCATCGACAACCGCTGCGCGATCCGCGTGTCGGCAAACTGGTCGAGCTGCGGCAGCGGTAAGTCTTTCGCGGTCAGCGCCAGATACAGGATCGGACTATCGGCTGGATTGACCTTGCGCAGCTGCGGCGGATTGATGCCATCCGGCAGCCGCTGCATCGCTTGCGCGATTGCCGTCTGCACGTCCTGCGCCGCGGCGTCGATATCGCGCGACAAAGCGAACTGCAACGTGATGCGCGTCGAGCCGGAGCTGCTCGTCGAATTCATCGTCTCGAGCCCGGCGACGGTGCTGAACTGACGCTCGAGCGGCGTTGCTACCGAAGTCGCCATCGTCTCCGGACTCGCGCCGGGCAGGCTCGCCGTTACCGACAGCGTAGGGAAATCGACGTTGGGCAGATCGTTGACCGGCAGCGCGCGGAACGCAAACCAGCCGAAGAGGCACAGACATGCGATCAGCACCGAGGTCGCGACCGGGCGTTCGATAAAAACGCGGGAGAGATTCATCCGGACATCGCCCCGGATTCCCTTCGTGAAAAAGCTCGCGGGCGTTCAAACCCCCCTTTGGAAAAGCGGGGTAGGGGGGATTTGCGATGTGTCCTATT
>JACMKV010000451.1 GCA_014379915.1 Burkholderiales bacterium | reverse complement strand
GCTGGTAGAGCTCGGCGGCGGGCTTGGCGATGACGCCGTCGAAGCCCGCGCCCTCGAAGCGCTCGAACCAGTCGATGGCCGTCGCCCGATCGCGGTGTCCATGTCGTCCTGGAAACTCAGGTAGCCGACCGCGCCAGCGTAAATGCCGCGTTTCGAGGGCTCGAGTTCGGCGATGATTTCCATGGCACGGACTTTTGGCGTGCCGGTCACCGTGCCGGCCGGGAAGGTCGCGCGCAGCAGGCCGAGCGGCGTGATGCCGGGCTTGATACGGCCTTCGACGTTCGACACGATGTGCATGACGTGCGAGTAACGTTCGACCGTCATCTTTTCCGTGACCTTGACGCTGCCGGTCAGCGCGACGCGGCCGACATCATTGCGGCCGAGGTCGATCAGCATCAAATGCTCAGCGCGTTCCTTGGGATCGGCCAGCAGTTCCTCTTCGAGAGCGCGGTCTTCGTCCGGCGTTTTGCCGCGGCGCCGGGTGCCGGCAATCGGCCTTAGCGTGATTTTATCGCGCTCCTGCCGTACCAGGATTTCGGGCGACGCGCCGACGACGTGATACTCACCGAAGTCGAAGTAATACATATATGGCGAAGGGTTCAGCCCTCGTAACGCGCGATACAGATTGATCGGCGGCGCATAAAACGGCACGCGGATGCGCTGCGAAATCTGCACCTGCATGATATCGCCGTCGACAATATAGCGTTTGGCGCGGGCAACGGCGTCGAGAAAAGCAGCCTTGCCTATTTCGGAAACAGCTTCGCCGAGCGGCTTGTGCAACCCGGTCGCCGGCAACCGCACTGGCTCGCGCAATCGCGCGGCCAATTGGTCGAGCCGTTGCTGCGCGGCCTGGTAAGCGTCCGGCTCGGCGGGATCGGCGTAGACAATCAGGTATAGCTTGCCGCTCAGATTATCGACGACGGCCAATTCGTCCGACAGCATCAGCACGATATCGGGCGTCGCCAGCGCGTCGGTTTTGGCGGCGGCCTTCGTGATGCTTGCGAGTCTGGATTCTATATAGCGCACGCAATCGTAGCCAAAGTAGCCGACCAGTCCTCCGACGAAGCGCAAGTCATGCGCGACCGGCGCCGCCTTGAAGCGCGCGGAGAACGTCTCGATGAAACCGAGTGGATCTGCGGTTTCCGTTTGCTCGATCACTCTGTCGTCAGCTTCGACCCGCACGGTCTCCGCGGTAACGCTTAGTCTGACGCGCGCCGGCAAACCCACGATCGAATAGCGGCCGAAGCGTTCGCCGCCGACCACCGATTCGAGCAGATACGAGTACGGCTGGTTTGCCAGCTTCAGGTAAACCGACAGCGGCGTATCGAGATCGGCAAACGTCACCCGCACCTGCGGAATCCGATTGAAGCCTTGCGCGGCGAGGTGTTCGAATTCTTCTTCGGTCATGTTCACAGAGCAAATCAAGCGGCTCTGACGATCAACGGCAGCGCATCCGTGAAGCTCGCAATGACGGCATCAGGCGCCAGCGTTCGTACGTCGTTGCCGCCGTTGTAGCCGTACGGGACGCAAAAAACCGGGCAGCCGGCAGCGCGCGCGGCCAGGGTATCGTTGGCTGAATCGCCGATCAGCAGCAGGTTTTTTGCCGCGACGCCAAGCTTTTCGCACGAATGCTGCAAAGGCATGGGGTCGGGCTTTTTTCGCGGCAGCGTATCGCCGCTGACGACAAACTCGAAGAAAGGCAGCAGGCCTGTATCGCGCAATAGCGGCAGGGTGAAAGCCTGAGCCTTGTTGGTCAAACAGCTAAGCCTGAACCCCTGCGAACGCATCTCCTGCAAGCCCTCGACGACACCTGGATAGGGTTGCGTCGTCCGGCTCATGACCTGCGCATAATGCTTTTCGAAAACCGGCAGTGCTGTTGCAAAAAGCGCTGCGTCGGGTTCGGTTTCCATGCTGTCCGTCAGCACGCGCTTCACGAAGCGAACGATCCCGTTGCCGACATAATTTTTGCTGACGGCCACATCGAGCGGCGGTTGGCCGATTTCGCGGCGCATTCGATTGGCCGCCTCGGCGAGATCGGGAGCGGTATCCAGCAAAGTGCCGTCGAGATCGATGGCGATCGCGGAGATCGACAGCGGAAAGGACTGTTTCATTCGGGCAAAAGACGTGGAACGCTGCGAACACCTGTCATGAACGGTAGCAGGACATAAGGCCGGTCATACATCGACAGCTCGCAGGGGCAAATCAGGAAGCCGGCATTCTAGCGTATTTGCGCCGGGCGAATCTCGTAAGCATGACCGCGAAGAGGGCACCGCCTTGCGCGCAGACTGTTGGTAGCAAATTAAAGTGTCCGGTTTATGTAGCACGTCATTTGTCCGGTTTTCCTTGGTGGATTTCACACGGCTTTCCTGTCCCAGAGTTGTTGGAGGTGGGAGTTGTTTGGGCTTCATTTTGTTTTGCTGTCATGCCGCGCGCCGTAGCCTTGCCTTCAGTATCTTGCCCTGAGCGCTATAGCGAGCCAGACGGCGCGGACCATGAAAGATCGCCAGCGTGCCATCGGGATGCTCATGCACCCGGACGGTAGCTTTGACGTAGTGGCAACGGTGAGCGTCGGCGGGGATCTGAAGCATCACGTTGTGGTAGCGCACGCAGTTGTCGTTGCCCACGACGCGCGCCTCCTGTACGCACAGGATCTCGCGCAGGTTGGCGCCGATGAAGGGCACGAAGGCGGCGCCCGGTTCCCTGGCCGGCACGCTGAAGCGCCGATTGAAAGCCGGCAGGAAGCGGCGTTTGATGTATTGGTTGGCTGCGGCCGAGTAGTGATCCCGGCCAGCGCCAACTCCCGTGGCAGACGATCCTGCCAAGTCTTGAACATGCGCTCGGACCGACCCCGCGCCTGCGGTGAATAGGCCGGAATCAGCTCAATGCCGAGTTGATCGAGCGCCCGGTGGAATTGGGTCGGCTGCTGCCGGTCGACCTTCTCCCCGGCGCGGGCAGTAAACCAGTAGTGACTGCCGCGATCGGCATACAGTGAGCTGAACAGCCCCTTCTGCTCGATCACCGCCTGTACTCCCAGGAAACTGCTCATGGTCCCTTCCTCCTCCACCAGGAAGGCTGAATAGGTCTCGCTGGTGGCATCGTCCAGGGTGAGGATCAGATCGCACACCGTGCCCGCCATCCACTCGTGCCGCGAGCCATCCTGATGCAGCATCATTCCCGGTAGCGGCCGCCGCTCGCGCTTCCTGCGATGCGCCCCGCGGCGCTTGGCCACCGTCACCAATCCATCGGCCTGCAGGCGCTTCTTCACCCAGGTGTAGGACCGTGTCCCCTGGTGCTCGGCCTGGTAGAAGTCGAAGAAGTGCTTCACCGTCCAGCCGGCATAGCGCGCGCGGTACAAACCCGCTAATGCGATTACCTCGTCCACCGGCGCCCGCCTGGCCGAGACTTGGCCCATGCGCCGGTCAATCAACCCATCCAGGCCTTCGTCCTCAAAGCGCCGGCTGAAGCGGCGAAAGGTCCGATCGCTCACCCCCAGCGCTTCCGCCGCTTCCTCCTGCGTCAGTCGCCCCACCCGCCAGCCTTCGTACCCATCAGCAAATCTCATTTGCCTGATCTCCAGTAACACGCGCGTCCGGCTCATGACGTCCCTCCCTTTGGAGGGCCATCCTAAACCGGACAGTTCATGTGCTACCTACACCGGACATATGATGTGCTACCTACAGGTAAAGATGGCGGGGGTGACATTTTTCTTTCCATTGGAAACACATTAACGATCGTCCAATGCAAGCGATACACGGCCCCCGTCGGCGTGGCTATCGTTCGCGAACTGTACGGCGTTCTTCTTAGTCTCAGAGCAGATGCTGCTATCTTGGCTTCAACGGGCGGTTTCACGCGGGGCGTAGCGGATTTCGCGAGCGATAAACCCATTCAACTCCTCGGGCTTGAGCAAATTATCGAGCTACACAAATCCGTTGGTTCTAACGCAACGAATGAAATAGCCCGCGTAGGATGGGTGGAGCGCAGCGCAACCCATCGCCTCAACTAACGCCACGATTCGCCGATGACCAATTACCGGCGCAATTTCATTCCCGGCGGCACATTCTTCTTCACGGTTGTTCTTGCCCAGCGGTCGGCACAATTGCTCGTACAACATGTCGATACATTAAAATCGGCGTTCCGTACAACCCGCCTTGACCACCCCTTTTCCGTCGAAGCCGTTGTCGTCCTACCCGATCATCTGCACTGCATCTGGACCCTGCCTCCAGAAGACTGCGACTTCGCAACTCGCTGGAAGAAGATCAAGGCAAGCTTTTCCAGACACATTCCCAAAGACGAACAACGATCTGCCAGCCGAATCGACAAGGGTGAACGCGGCATCTGGCAAAGACGCTATTGGGAGCACACGATCCGGGACGAGCGCGATCTGCAGACGCATGTCGATTACATTCACTTCAATCCGGTGAAGCATGGCTATGTCGACCGAGTGCGAGATTGGCCATATTCGTCATTTCACCGCTACGTGCGTTCGGGCATGTGCCCGCTCGATTGGGCGGGAGGCGAAACGATAAGCGGGCTTGATTATGGGG
>JACMKV010000450.1 GCA_014379915.1 Burkholderiales bacterium | reverse complement strand
CTGCTGCGCAGCGTGCAGCACGATCTGGCTGCGCACCCACTCGGGCTTCAGCAACGTCAGCGGCAGCACGTCCTGCAATTGATCGCGGAACCCGTAAGCGCCGCTGCGCTGGCTCGGTCCCGTGCGCCCCCACAAGCGGGAACACAGCAGCTGATAAGGCAGCCAGTCATTCACCAGCCGATCGAACGCCGGCTGGTTGGTTTCGACACGCAAAACCGACAGCGTCTCGCGCCACCACGCTTGGGTTTCTTCCAACGCCCGTTCAGCCGCGTGCGGTTCCAGGTAGGCGCGCGCGAGCTGATTTGCCTGCGCCTGGTCCGCCGCCTGTCCCAGCGCTACGACCACTGTGGTTTTTTCTCCCGCCGGAATCTCCAAATCGGCGACGAAGCTCGCGATGCGGCGGCCATCATCGATCTGCATAGCATCGGCGTGACCCCACTCGACCATGAAAGGCCTGGATAGATCGCGCCCGTCGCCACCGATGAAGCGCGCTCGCATGCTTTCCTGTGCCTGACAGACAAGATTGGTGGCGACGAAGGCGACGCCCTTGCGAAAATCGTTGCCGGCATTTTCGAAATAAAGCGCGCCGGGTATCGCATCCGCCCACGCGCGCACGCGACCGCGGCTATCGACCGGCACTTCCGCCAGCACCATTTCCACATAAGGGACGATTCGCAAGCGCCGCGCCGCGTTGCCGCGATTGTGAATCCGCAGCAATTTGATTTCGATGGGGCGATCCGGCGGCACGAAAGCGGTCAGATCGATCTCGAGTCCGGCGGTCTCTTTGCGGTAACGCGCATAGCCGAGCCCGAACAAGACTTCATGCTTGGCCTCGTGCCGCCGGTAAGGCGCGAAGCCCGCGGTGTCGGCGATTCCTGTTTTCGGATCGAAAACATAAATCGCCTGCCCTGGAAGCTGTGCCGGCACGCTGTCGAGACTGAAAGGCGAAAGCGCGTTCTGCTGCGCATTGCCGGCGAACGAAAAGATTTCGCCTTCGCTGCTCGCGACGAAGCCGTGCCCGAGCGAATTGGCGACAAGATGCGCCCACGGGCGCTGCACATCGCACGGCGCCGACAGTTCGCGTCCGTCCGCGGAGAAATCACCGCCGCCCGTCGTAAGCTTGGGCGCTGGGCGCAAGCTGCGCGTGCGCGCGAAGCTCGCTTTCAACACAGCCTCGCTGGGCTCGCCGACATCAAGGTGGCGCGCGATCAAGGCGGCTGCCTGATGCTCGTCCTGGGCGTAGCCGTCAACGAAAGCGATCTCGACGGCCGCACCGGCTGGCAGCGCCACCTTGAGCCTCAGACTTGCCGCCGGATCGAAGGTGTAGAGCATGCCTTCATCAGCGGGATCGCGCAGCGTTTGGCCGGCGAAAACGGCGGGTCGCCGCAGGGTGCCTAAGCCGATGAAATGCGCGCGCGAGTCCTCGTAACCAATCAGCCGCACGGTTTCATCCACGCGCACCGCATGAAAACCGACTTCGCGGCACATGCGCTGCAGCGCCGGATCTTTTGCGTTGTTCCGCATCAGCCGGTTGCGGGCGATGATGGCATTCAGCGGCGCGACGAAGCGGGTGCCAACGTGCATGGCCGCAAAAAAGGGCGAGCGGCGGTAAGCATCGACCGGCCCAACCGCCAGTTCCTGGTAGCTCGTCAGCTCGACGATGCGGGCACGCTGCTCGCGGTTAGTCAGGGTGACGCGCCAATTCTCCACGGGATCGCGAGGATCCAGACTGACACTAGCTTCCGCGCGAATCCCGCCGTGGCTGTTGACGATATGCAAGGCGTCCGGCGAGGGTTTCGTGACCGAATAGTCGGGGCCGCGCTTCTGTACCGGCTCGGAGCCGAGCGACCATGGCTCATCGATGGGCTTGTCTTCGCTGTCGAGCTCGCGCAGATAAAAAAACTTGCCGCGCAACTGCAAAGGATCGTCGGGCCGGCGCGTCAAATCCATCTCGAAACCCGGGCGCACGTTGCTCGTCACGTGGCTGAAGCCGCGGCCATCCCAGCCGTATTCGGCGGTGTATTGCCCATTGGCGAGCGTGAAATAGGGGCTTAGCGCGGCTCGTGGCGGCGCTGATTCCTTGCCGCGCCGGCGTAGTAGCCACACCGCCGCCACCACCAGAATCGAACCAGCCGCGGCCAACTGATAAACCAGCAGCAGCGACGCCACCGCCGGCAGCAGGGATTGCGGAGCGGCTTGCAAAGACGCCGCACGGTCCCAGACGTAATCCCATTCCCCGCCGCGCGGGATGTAGAAGGGAATCAGCAGCGGCGCCCAGGTAAAAAAACGGCGTATTGCTTCCGGCATGCAGCGAGTGCGCGCAGAGTGGCCCAGAAAGCGCGAAGCCTTTTCATCCAGCGCGTCGCCCCCGACGAAGGAAAGATTGACCAGCGTGGCCACGCGCAGTCCCATATGGTCGAACCAGATCAGCACGCGCAGCCAGTCGTAGGCGAGCAGCCCGAGAAACACCGTGAGACTCCAGGCGCGGAAATCGTCCGGCGACAGCAGCGCCGATTGCACGCTCGCCAGCGCGCTGCGCACCGCGCCATCCTGGTTGTACCAGCTCGGGTCGCCGGCCAGGCGCAGGAAGGTGTAGATGATCGGCGCCATCCACAGGCCCCAGCGCAGCACGCGCACAGCCTGTTCGACCAGAACGGCGAATCCGGCCGCGCTGAATAGCTCTTTGAGCGGGTCCAAGCTGCGCTTGAACAGCGCCGTGAGCGCAATCAGATTGATGCTGAATAAAGGCGCCGCCAGCGACCAGTTGATCACACCCGACAGCGATTCCGCATACAGCAATTTGACACCGCCGGAAACGCTGCCCAAATCGATCGCGCCCCACTTGCTGAATAGCGGATAGACCACATAGTCCGTGGTCGCCTTTCCGCCCGTGGGAAAATATAGTGTCGCGTAGGTCACAAATTTTTCGGTGACGGCCCGCAATTGGGCGGCATCGAAGTACCAGGCGAGCGCGCCGCCGACGAATCCGCCGAGCAACGTGCCTAACCCATACACGCGCCACGACTGCATGCGCTGGCGTTGATGGCCGAGCACGGATTTCAAGTCCCGCAGTGCGTCGGCTCCGGCATACGCAGCCGCGCCGATTGCAAAACCAAGCGCGAAGCGCAGACCGCCAGACAGCATCGGCAAACCCTGCGACAGGACCAGCCCGAGTCCCAAGCCCGCGATGAGGCCGCGCGCATAGTTGGTCGGCTCGCGTATAGCTTTCGTAAAGCGCGCGAAGAACGGCTCGCTGCCGTCGAAACTTTCGAGGATGGTTTTGGCCAATGGAAACAGCAGGACGCCGAAAAGCGCCCCGCCAAGCGCAGGATGAGCGCGCAGCCAGTCGACGACGACAGAGGAACTCCAGACCAGGGCGCCCAGCTGGATGAGCAGCACGAACAGGCCGCCGTATACTGCACCGCGCGTCAGTCCGGCGTACCAGTGTGCGTAGCCGGCCGTCAGGATGGGGCGGCGTCCGCGCAGCGCGTCGAGCAGCATGCCGGTTACGAAAAACACCTGCGCCCACAAGCCGGCCTGGCCCAGCGCTCCGGTGAGGACCATCGTTCCCACGCGCGTAACCACCGGCAAGCGCGAAACCATTTCCGTGGAACCCAGATCGGCGATCAGCGGCGTGAAAGCCGCGAAAGCCGAGCTTCCGAGCACCAGGAGATGCAATCGCCACGATGGCGCCAGCCGCCGGTCCATCAACAAGCCCAGGCCGAGCAACAGCGCTTCGTTGAACGTAAAGAGTATCAGCGTGCGTCCGAAACCCGAGGCAGCCGCAGCCGGCAAATCGACGCCGAGCACCGTGCCGCCCAGCGCGAGCGCCATGCTCGACGCAGCCAATGCCAGCAGCAGGTTGAAAAGATAGGGCGCGGCAAGCAACGCGAGATTGGCGATCAGCGACAGCGGTCGCCCGAAGCGCGCCAAACACCACAGCGCCACGCTCAGGTACAGCAGACTGGCTAGCGTCGCACCCTGCGGAGTCAACACCGTCAAGTCCGCCCACGACGCAGGAACCTGCCAGAGCTTTGCTTCCGGAATAACGGACGCGCTGAACAAAGCGATGACGATCGCGGTCGCGATCGGCGCCACCAGCGGGGACCAGCGCTCGCCCAAGGCGAGCGTCCACAACAGCGCAGCGAGCGCCGCAGGCATCCATGACTGAATGCCGGGAGTCGAGGCGCCGGTGTAAACGACGAACAGCGAAACCAGTGCCAGCGCCGCGCCCATCATACTCAGCGGTAGACGCCAATAGGGTCCCGGCGCTATCGCTCGCGCATCAACGTGGCTGTTAGGCATGAGGGTGCTACGGGCTCGTTAAGGGTTCGGTGAGAGGTTTCTTGTTACGGTCATAGGCTTCCCTTCGTCCGCAACGATTCAGGCGCGCGCCTCCTGCCAGACGATATTGGCCTCTGCCGAAGTCCACGCCTGAAAATGCAGCTGCGAAAGCGCGACCGGATCGTTGAGCAGCGCGGTTTTTTGTTGGGCCGTCAGCGAGTCCGGATCTTTCAGCAGGGCATCTTGAACCAGACGAAAACGTTCATTGAGGAGCGCGCCCGATTGTTTGCGGCGGGCGACACCCGAGGCGCACGACAGTGCGTTGGTCGCAGGGTCGATGACTGCCGCGATGAAATTCGGCGGGGTTGGCGAGACGGCTATGTATTGCCGGGTTGCTTCGAGCTCTTTGGGCGTGCGCCATTCTTCAGGGATCAGAAAAAATCCTGCGCGCCGCGCCCACCGCCCGAGCGAAACGCGGCTGGAATAAACCGAGAGCGGGATCGATAGAATCAGCGCGCCGACGATAGGCGCGAGCCACCATAGAAAAGATGGATTGAGCCAGTAAACGCCGGCGGCCCACGCTGCGCCGAACAACGTGTGCAGTCCATGGCGGCGCGCAGCTTCTCGCCATCCCGTTTCGTTGTCGCCGCGCGGCGGCGATTTCCAGTGCAGGCGCCACCCCAGAAGCGCGGCGACCACGAACTCGGTATGGAACAACATGCGGATAGGTGCGAGCAGCGCCGAAAAAACCAGCTCGATCAACGTGCTGAACAAAACACGCAAGCCTTCGCCGTGACGCCTCGCGTGCTTTGCCCAGATCAACAGCACGCTCAGAAGTTTTGGCAGGAACAACAGCACCGCGGTCGCGGTGAACAAGGCGATCGCGCGCTCCGGATGCCATTCCGGCCACGACGGGAACAGCTGATTGGGCTCGGAAAAATATTCTGGTTCGACCAGCGTGTGGATCGCCAGCAACGCAGTCGACAGCAGCAGGAACAGAAACCATAGCGGAGCCGACAGATACGCCATCACTCCAGTCACGAACACGGCGCGATGCGCGGGATGCAGTTCTTCGGCGAGGAACAGGCGAAAGTTCATTAGATTACCCTGACACCAGCGGCGGTCGCGCTTCAGCTCATCGACGAGATTGGGCGGCATCTCTTCATAGCTGCCCGGCAGGTCATAGGCGATCCAGACCGCCCAGCCAGCGCGCCGCATCAGCGCGGCTTCGACGAAATCGTGGGAAAGTATTTCGCCGGACAAGCTGCCGCGACCGGGCAGGCGGCCGAGCGCGCAATGCCGCATGAAAGGCGCGACGCGGATAATCGCGTTGTGGCCCCAATAGTGCGATTCGCCGAGTTGCCAGAAGTGTAGCCCGGCGGTGAACAGCGGCCCGTAGAGGTGCGTTGCAAACTGCTGCATGCGCGCGTACAGGGTTTCGCGTCCGGCGGCGCGCGGTGCGGTCTGGATGATGCCCGCGCTGGGATTTGCTTCGGCCAATTGCACGAGGCGGGTGATGCATGCGCCGGTCATCACGCTATCAGCGTCGAGCACGATCATATAGCGGTAATTTGCTCCCCAACGCCGGCAAAAGTCCGCGATATTGCCGCTTTTGCGCTTGATCCTGTGCTGCCGGCGCCGGTAAAACACGCGGCCGAAGCCATCGACGCTGCGGCACAGTTCGAGCCAGGCGTTGACTTCGGCGACGCGGGTATCGGGATCGGCGCTGTCGCTCAGCACAAAAAAATCGAAATGCCTGATCTCGCCGGTTCGTTTTACCGAATCGTAAGTCGCGCCCAGACCGGCGAACACGCGCGTCACATCTTCATTGCAAATCGGCATGACAATGGCGGTGCGAGCGGCATCGGCGATCAGCTCGTCGCCGGCGATGCTGCGCGAGATCGAATGACGATCGCGCCCGAGCAGCAGCAGCAGAAAGCCCATGATCGCCGTCCAGAAGCCGGCCGAAACCCAGCAGAACAGAATCGCGAACAGGATGAGGACCGCGATCTCGAGCGGCTGCCTTCCCTGATACGGCAGGACTGCGGTCATGAAGCTGGTCGCAACATAGGTCTGGGCGAGCACCATGATCAGCAGAGTCGTGCGCCGAACCGCCGCCGCGGGGTACCAGGCATCGCGTTTGCCGCGCGACGGAGCTTCGCTTTCATCTTGCCGCCGATGCGAGCGAGGACGCCGCTGCTCGTGCATCAAGCGCGTCTTGACCGAAGCGAACAGCGGAAAGTGCGAAAGCAAGGCTCGGGGCGCCATCGATGTGCGGTTCATCGACGGCGTCGTGACGAGGCGCGCTCGCCCATGAACATCGGCCGCGGATATCGCAAGCGGAGAACGTGCAGTCTTCGGCTGAGCTTCACAACCGTCTTGGCGCGGCGCGGGCGGCGTCGTTGCAACGCTGCCGTCCACTACCGGCGCGACGGACAAGGCAAGCGCGAGCCGCCGCTGAATCGACGCGTACGCAGGATTGTCGCGTTCAACCTCGTGGCCGGCGATGATGCCGTGCAACTCCGTCATCTGCGCACGCGGTTCGACGAGACCGCGACGGTTCGCTTTCGCCAGCCATTCGGCCCGCAGCGCAGGCGGCAACGGCAGGCGATCGAGATAACGCTCGCTGACCGGCGCCGGGCGCCGCGCGTCGACTACTGCGCCGGGAGTATGTAATTCCATGATTCACCCAGTCCGCGATTGCCGCTGCGCAGATGTGCGCGCAGCTCGACCGGTTTGTCATCGTCGACGCGGCGCAATCGAATCGCGGTCCGCCAGCCGCCCGACGCTTCATTGCGATAGGTGTTGTGCTCGAGTATTTTGCCGTTGCCATCGGCTGAGACGATGCTTTCCACCCCGGTTCCATCCGCGAGCTTGTCGAATATCGGGCCCTGGAAATCGATCGTGAACAGGATGCTGTCATCGGGTTTGCGCGCGTAGCCATGGCCCCGCCGCGTCTGCGCGATCCACGACGATTCCGGCCGCCGCTCCGACCGGCTGTGCCACGACAGCCGATAGGCGAAGTCGAATGCCTGCCCCGGCGGCGGCGGATTGTCAGGCACCCAGAACGCGACGATGTTGTCGTTGGTCTCGTCCGGCGTCGGTATCTGCACGAGTTCCACCCTTCCGGCGCCCCACCGGCCGAGCGGCTCGACCCACGCGCTCGGGCGCAGCTCGTAGCGGGCTTCGAGATCTTCATAGCTTTCGAAATCGCGATCGCGCTGCATGAGACCGAAGCCGGTGGGATTGTTCATTGCGAACGAAGTGACAAGCAGGCGCTTCGGGTTGACCAACGGCCGCCACAGCCACTCATGCGTGTCGGTCAATACCGACAATCCATCGGAGTTATGCACTTCGGGACGGAAGTCTTCCTTTTGCGAACGCTGGTTCTCGCCGAAAAAATACATGCTGGTGAGCGGCGCTATGCCGAGCTTGGCAACATTCTCGCGCAGGTAAAGCCGGCTCGTGACTTCCATCACGGTCTCGGCTGCGGGTTTCAAAACGAATCGGTAAGCCGCTGTCGCCCGCCGCGAATCGAGTAAACCATAAATGACGAGTTCTCTTGCCTTGGGCGTCGGGCGCTCGATCCAGAATTCGACGAAGCGCGGAAATTCCTCGCCCGACATGACTCCGGTATCGAGCGCGAGTCCGCGCGCCGACAAGCCATAGCGGCCTCCTTTCCCGATTGCGCGGAAATAGCTCGCGCCGAGAAAAACCAGCACCTCGTCCTTGTAAGCCGGCGTATTGAGGGGATAGTGGACGCGAAAGCCGGCAAACCCCAGGCCTTGCATCTTTTGCGCGTCGAGCGCGGTTTTGCCATAGTCGAAAAGCGCGGGACTGAACGGGATTTCGCGAACCTGATTCGCTGCGACTTCATTCATTTTGACCGGCTGGTCGTAGTAGAAGCCCTGATGAAAAAAGGTAAGCTCGAACGGCAAGCCGGCGTTGCGCCAATAGGCTTGATCGCCCCTGAAACGAATGTCGCGATAGCGGTCGTAATCCAGCGCTCGCAATTCATTCGCCAGATTCGACGGCGGATTCTTGAATGGAGCGGCGGCGAGCTGCATCGCGCGTTGCGCGACATCGGCAAATCCGAAAGCGAACGCCGTAGCTGGACACGATCCGCATAATACGGCGGCGACCAACGCAGCAAAGGTCGAGAGGTGAGGCGATATCATCGGTTGGATCATTCGGAAATAATTGTGGCGCCTCCCCGGGGCGTCGCTTCTTTCGCCGATTATACCTTCCCCAAATCTCATCCCAGAGCGGTCACTCGACTTTGGAACACATCGTCTATTCGAGCTTTGCGCAAAGTGCTCGCCGATGCTCGACCGGACGTGCAACCAGCGTTTTCGGCTCGTGCACAAGGCCCTGCGTGACGCCCGCAAGCTGAGCCTTCGTGGCGAAGCGTTCAAGGACGCAAGCGCAACTCAAGCTTGTGCAGCCCGGTCGAGCATAGCACCGACATCGCTGGTGCTTTTTGCTACCGCATAGCGCCAATCGCCGTAGCTTCCCTCCGCATTGACCGCCGCAATCCAACGCTCGGCCGCTGCGCGTTTCGTATCTTCCAGCGGATCGTAGCCTTTGGTTTCGAGAATCAGAAAACCCTCGCCGTCGCCGCGCAGCTTGACGATGAAATCCGGTAAATAATCGTGCGGTTCGCCATTGTGTGTGTACGGAATGGCGAACCCGAGCCCGGCATTCTTCGCAAATGCGGCTACCCCTTCATGCTGGTCAAGAATATAGGCGGCTGACTGTTCCCACCTCTTTGTATCGGCGACGACGTAGTTCAAATGGCTCTTGCGGATTTCGCGCACATCTCGGCTGGTCCAAAAATCCACTTCCGAGGTTGAACCCGGCCCGCGATTGCGCTCGTAGCGCGGGATTTCCGGAGGTTCACCTTGCGAGCGATCAGGCCGGATCGCTTCCAGCAGGCGCTCGACCAGCCAGCCGTAGTAGGGCGCCAGGAAAACGTCCTTGATATCTGCTGGCCGCAACACCCGCACCTTCTCTGCGAGGTAGCGCTGAACGATACTGGTCACCTGCGGAAACAGCTGATGCGTCGGGATCTCGCACTGTCCGCGCCCGAGATAATCACGCGTGAGCGTCCGGCCAAGGTCGAAAACCAGTTCCTGCAAGCGCCGTTGGGCGCGGAATTCCTGCAGACTGGCTTTGCTTGCGCGCCCCGGCCCGCTCAACGACAAACGCCCCTGATTGTTCACGTGCAATCCCTGCATTTCGGCTTCCGGCGGAATGTGATTCGGATCCAGCGTCAACGGCGGCACGCTCATCCAATCGACGGTGATGCGATTGCGTATCGCCTGCGTGTAGCCTTCGACTCGCGGGAAGCGAATCTCGAATCCGGCTTTCTGCGGCACGGTATGCACGTGGTTGCGTTTGACTGCCGCCGGCGCGGGCTGCCCCGTTGCCTTGAACGGGATTACTTCGAACGGCACGCCGAATACCGTCGCGATTTCTTCGGTAAATTTGCCGTCCTCGCCCAACTCATAGCTGGCGCGACGCAAGCCTCGCCCGACGACCTGCTCGCACAACAGTTGCGACCGGAACGGACGCAAACCGATGATGTGCGTCACCGTATTGCAATCCCAGCCCTCGGTCAGCATGCCGACGCTGACGATGCAGCGCACGTCGCGGCCGGGCGGATGCAGCTCGCGCCCGAGTTTTTCCGCCAGTTCGGCAAAACCTTCCGGGTAAAGCGCGCGGCCCTGTCGGTCGGTAGGCCACGCTCGCCGGCCTATCGTGTCGAGCGTAATTCGCATCCACACGGCTTCGTCGCTTTTCGCTTCGCCGGTATCGGTTTCGTGCACGACTTTCGAATCGACGCGGATGGTATTCACCGCTCCATCGCTATTCAGAAAACCAGCGATTTGCGCAGGCGGAATACTGGCGGGCGATTTGCCTTCGGCCAGCCATTCGTAAATCACTTTTGCGATTCTCGTGTTCTTGCAGACCAGAATAAAAACAGGCGGACGCGGATCCGCGCTCACCCGCGACTCGGCGAGTTCCTTTTCCCACAAGCCGCCAAGCATTGCGATCGGCGTGTGCGCGTACTTGAGAATCGCTTCGGGTTTGACATCGGAGCGGCGCCCGCCGCGCTCGGCCGGCGTCAATTGCTTCATGATCCAATCCCAGATATTGAAGTATCCGGGGATCGCAGCGCCGGTCGTATCGCGCACGGCAAGCTGCGGAATCTTGACCAGGCCCGATTCGATCGCGTCGATCAGCCCGAAATCGCTGACCACCCACGGGAACGGCTTGTTGGCGTCCTGTCCGACGCGGCCGAGGTAGTAGGGCGTGGCGGAAAAATCCACGCACAGGTTGATGCCGCGCTGTTTCTGAATGCGGTCGAGCCCCTCGATCCAGACTGTCGCTTCGCGATAAAAGTCCTCGGCATCGTCGTCATCTTCAAAAAGATCGCCTTCATCGTTTTCCTTTTCGCGTTTGATGCGGTAGGCATGGTGCGCCTCATCGTTCATCACAAGCAGATTTCGCTTGCCGCCGATGTCGCGGCCGAGCACGCGATTGATCAGCGCGGTATCGCTTTCGATATAGCGCAGCGATTCGACCATTACTTTCCTGAGGTTGCCTTCGCGGTCGTGTTCTTCGTCGAGCACGGTCAGCATGCCGGCGGCGGTCTGGCGCGCGAGATCGTCGACCGTCAAATATCGCCTGCCGCGTGCAGTCGTGGTTCTCTCGGCAATCGTGATCGTTTCGCGAATGCGTAGTGGCACGCCGGTTTTCGAAACCTTCGCGCCCACGCCGCCGACGTTCATCCCGCGCGGCTCGAAGTCGTGCCAGTTCTTGATCAGCACGCGGCCTTGCGCGAGTAGCGGCATCAGATGCGGCGGCACCAGATCGCGCGTTCGGTAGAGGCTGGCTTCACCGCCTTGCGGATCGAGCTCCCCCAGACGGCTGCGTATGGTCACGTTCGGACAAACGACCAGCACCGCGTCGGAAAAACACGTGTCGTTGCGGCTCGCGATCTTGTTCAAAATACTCCATGCCGCGAGCATGCCCATCACCGTCGTTTTGCCCGAACCCGTCGCCATCTTGCACGCATAGCGCAGGAATCCCTGAAAGCCCCTGGCGCGCGCGTCCTCGCCCGGATCGTCACGGATGATCGCGATGCCTTGCCGGAAATCGGCGCGCGCTTCGGTCAGGAAAATGACGGTTTCGGCGGCCTCGAATTGCGCGAAAAATAGCCGGTGCTCGCGGCCTTCGCGTTGCCACCAGTGCAAGAGTTCGAGCGTGGTCCGCGTCGTTCCCGCGTATCCACTCGCCCGCCACTGCGCGATACGCTCGCGGATTTGCGCAACCAGCATCAAGTCGAATCCTGCCGGATATTCCTGCGATGCGCGCAGCGCGCCATCGGAAATATCCCACGCCTGAGTCTGATCGCGCGGCGGAAAAACTACCGATGCGCGGCGCCCTTCGCGCAATTCCGCCGCTTCGCCTTCGCGGATATACCAATGCAGCCCCGGTTCCGCGTAGGGCGAGTTGAGGATTGGATTTGCGACTTCGTAGTTATTCATCGAGCATCGAGAGAATTCCGGGACCGTCATCTCAGCTTGAGCGACGATCGTGCGTAGCGTCTTCGGCGCGAGGTCGCGATTGTGATAGGGAGCAACGATTCGCAGATGCGGCCTGGCGGGATGCCGCAAATGAACGTGGCTTCCGGTTTGATGGTGGACCAAGCCAGCCCGGTGGAGCGCCCGCAGCAACTTGCGCGCGGTGAGAACTGGCAACACCGGTACAATCAGGCGCCGCCAAACGCGACCTCAACACGCTCCTGCGAAATCTCGCGTTCGACGGGTATAGGCTCGCCATCCTTGACCAAACCTTCGAGATAACACGCGATCGCATCGCGCACCATGACTTTCGCTTCTTCTTTGTTTGCGCCTTCAGTGACGAGCCCGGGCAATGCGGGAACGGTAACGGTGTAGCCTTCGGATTCGTTACGCTCGAAAATAACCGTGTAAGAAAGTTCGCTTGTCATTTTGCGTCCTCGGTCGATTTGTGAGAATTGCTATCCTAATCCTTCAGGTTTTTCGTCACGAGCAATTCATTGCCTCGGTCATCGATCACCTTGACCGCAACCTGCCCATGCTCGCCCGCGGAAAACGGCGCGCTGGTCGTGCCCGCGAGGTGATCCCATATCGCATCCTCGTATTCCGCTTTCAGCGCGCGCTTCAGGTTATCCCACGCGCTGGTGCGCGGGAAAAACGCCTGCGTCACGTGAAAACACAAGCCGTTGTAATCGGTATCGAGAAACCACGCCGGCACGTCGTCGCCTTTGCGGTGATCGACCGCCATCGTCACTGGATCGAAGACGTCGAGGCCGACGAGTTCGACTTGTAGCGCTCCATCCTTGCCGCGATGAATCGCGATTTCCGGCAGGCCGCACACGCTGAATATCTGCGATGAGCGCATGTTCTTGAGCAAGTCACCCATCATCAGATCGGGCGTCGCCTGCACATACGTCGCGGCGATTCCGGTTACTTCGGCGCATTTCTCGATCAGCGTGCGCGCATTGGCCTGGATCGCGAAGCCGATCACATAAAGATGCGTATAGCTCTTGGCATACGCCTCGCGCGCCGCTTCGAACACCAGCTTTTCGCTGACCGCACCGTTTTCCGGCCCGAACACAAAAGCAACCGCCTTCTCTGTTCCTTCCGACGAAACTCCCTCTCCCCCCGGGAGAGGGCTGGGGTGAGGGGCAGTTTCGCCGCTGTTACCGACGATCGCCTCGGCCGAAAGCGAAAGCGATTTGACCGGCGGCCGTACATTCCTGAGCGCGACGGTGCGGTTGCCGTCGAGCCGCAACAGCGGGCTTTTGCGCAAGACTTCGAGCATACGTTCGACATACGGGCCGTGCGCATCGAGCGCGATGCCGGAATCCTCGATGCCATCACCCTCCCAATCGATCGGCGTCGGAATCGTCGCTTCGAACGTGAACGGGCCGGAGACGCGCGTGACATTGCTCGTGGTTTCCGGGCGATCGACCAGCACTTCTTCGGCGGGCGGCTCGTTGTTGGCGATCGATTTCAGCGTCACATGCGGGACGATGCCGCCGACTTCCTCGCCCTTGCGGTTTTGCTTGCGCTTGTAAACGAAACCTCCGGCAGGCCCGCGCGCGGCGTCGTTCAATTCGTACCAGTTGAAGGTCGCGGTCAGCAGCCGTTGGCGCGCGAGCGCGAGCGGCACGCGGCTTGTGTCTATCGTGATCCAGCGCCGGCCCCATTGCTCGGCGATGTACGCGGTTGTGCCGCTGCCGCAGGTTGGGTCGAGAACGAGGTCGCCGGGATCGGTGGTCATGAGGACGCAGCGCTCGATAGCGAGAGCGTCGGTCTGCACGACGTACAGCGGCTTCTCCGAGAAACCGCTCCCGCCAGTGTCTGGCCAAACGTTCTTGAGCGGGGAGACAGGGAAGTCATCGAGATACAGTTTTGAGCATGGCGTATTACCGATGATCATCACTCGACCGCGTTGGTCGAGTACTTGCGTGTCATTGGCGCCAAGACTCCAGTGCCTATTGCCGCCCGGGGTGAATGTTCGGCCTTGCAACTCAACCTCATTTCGCGCTTTGGGACTCGCTCCCGGTGAGGTAAGTGGCCCCGGCCGGAAGACTCGCCAACCCTCGGGTATGAGGCCAGGGCTGTCTAACTCGGCTTTCGATAGCTTGCGGGTTGTCCGACTATCGGGCGACTCCAGCCAGATGTACTGCTTGGCGCCATCCTCACCGGCCTCTTTCGTTGTGAACAGCGTTCGGAACTTCACTCGCTGAACATCTTTAGCGTAGTGCAGCAAGAAATCGTAAGTGCTGGGAACCAACGTCACTGACTGTCCACCGGTCTTGCGGAACATAAACTGGCCTACATAGTTTTCCACCCCGAACACCTCATCCATCACCTCGCGCACATGGTGCAGATTCTCATCAGAAATCTGCACGAACACGCTGCCACTCCCAGCTAGCAATTCGCGCGCGATCAGCAGCCGGTCGCGTAAATAGGTCAGATACGAATGCAGCCCAAGCTCCCAGGTATCGCGATAGGCCTGCACCATTTCCGGCTCGCGTGTCATGTCATCGTCGTCGTTGGGTGACACATCGCGCTTGCGCACGAAAGGCTGAAAGTTGCTGCCGAACTTCACGCCGTAGGGCGGATCGATGTAGATCATCTGGACTTGTCCGCCGAGGTTTTCGTAGTGCAGCAGCGAATTCATCACGACCAGCGAATCGCCGAGCACCATGCGGTTCACCCACTGGTCGCGATGCTCGTAGGCTCGCAATATCTGATCGGTGATCGAATGTTTCGGGTCGGCGAACAGTTCGGCGAGCAGATCGAGCTGCCTGTCGCGCTTCTGCCCTTTGAGCGTTTCGAGGATCGCCTGAGTCGAGAGGCGCTCGTGGATGAACAGCGGCAAGGTCGGCACATCGAACGACAAACGCTCGGCCTTGCCCGCCCAATTCAAAAACGGTTTGCCGATCGCCTTCAGCGCGCGAATGTTCTCTTCGATCAGACTGAGCGCCTTCTTGTATTTTTCAGGTTCCCCCTCACCCCAACTCCCCGCTTTCGCGGGGACGGCGCCTAAATCTCCCGCAAGGGGAGAGGGAGTTTTTAACGCGCGCAAGTCTGCCACTTGCGCTTCGATTTGGGCAATCAGCACTTCGGCTTGTTCCCGCGCGGAATTCTGCCCATCCCATTCGAGCGCGGGCGAAAGCGAGGAATCGTAGCGATACGTCTTCGGCGCTTTCTTCTTCTTGAACTGCGGCTGCGTCCCGACTTCGGGGCGCATCGGCGAATCAGATTCAGGGTGGCGGTAGTTCCGGGCTTGCGCTGCCGGGCTGGAAGCAGTCTTTCGGGTTGCGGTGCGTTGTGGCTTTGCTTTTGGCACGCGGGCTTTCCTGTGGCGTTGAAAGGCTCTTTGAAGGACGATGTCGCAGTGGCGCCCCGAACACGAATCGAACGTGTGGCCTACCCCTTAGGAGGGGGTTGCTCTATCCACTGAGCTACCGGGGCTGCGGGTGCCTCCGGCCGAAGCCAGAGGTGCAGGGATTTTATCGTAAAATGGCGGGCGCACCGCAGAACGCGGCACGAATGCGGCACGAATGCCGCACGATGCGCGTTCCCGCTGGTCTATCGATTCTTCGCGCACTGGTTTCGTCGCGCGCCCGCTCTGAATCGGAAAGGAAAATCATGAACTCGGAAACTTGCTCGAAGTTTTACTCGTGTCGCGCCAAAGCGCTGTGGTCGACGGCCGCGCTGCTGATGTTTGCGTTTTTTTCATCCCTTTTTTCATGGGAAGCCGGCGCTGCGGAAAGCGCCGATGCCGCGCTCGACAAGGCGATCGCAGGCTCCCATCGCTCGGAGCAAAACAAGGCGCGCGATCGATTCCGTCATCCGAGGGAGACGCTGCGGTTCTTCGGCCTCCAGCCCGACATGACGGTCGTCGAGGTCTGGCCGGGCGGCGGCTGGTACACCGAAATCCTCGCGCCGGTGCTGCGCGATCAGGGCAGATTTTACGCCGCCGGATTCGCGTTGCGGGCCAAGGGCACGCCCGATTACCGGAAGTCGATAGACGCGGATTACCGCGCCTTGCTGAAACAGCATCCAGACATCTACGACAAAGTAGTCTTCGGCGAACTGCAGGCGCCGGAATTTGCCGACATCGCGCCGCCGGGCTCGGTCGATCTGATTCTGACGTTTCGCAATGTGCACAACTGGGTCAAGGAAGAGAATGCACAGGCGATGTTCAATGCGTTTTACGACGCCCTGAAACCCGGCGGCATTCTCGGCGTCGTCGAGCACCGCGCCGAACCCGGCACCGACTTGAACGATTCGATCCGCTCGGGCTACATGACCGAAGGCTACGTGATTCAGGTCGTGGAAAGCGCGGGCTTCAAGCTGCAGGATAAAGCCGAGATCAACGCGAACCCGAAGGATACGAAAGATCACCCGAAAGGCGTGTGGACCCTGCCGCCGACTTTGCGCATGGGCGACACCGATCGCGAAAAATATCTGGCCATCGGCGAGAGCGATCGTATGACGATCAAATTCATCAAGCCGAAATTCGACATGTGCCCAAGCCGGGAAAAACCGCAAGACAAACCTGGTGGCAACGCCACATCATTCTGAGAGTCCGATCATGAAATGGATTTTGTTGTATGCGGCGCTGATCGGCATTGTGTTGCTGGCGTGGCGTGGCCTTGCGCAAGCCGGCGAAACACCCGCGGTGGGGCAGCCGGCGCCGGCGTTCATGCTGCCCGATCAGCACGGCAAAACGCGCCGCCTGGAAGAATTCGGCGGCAAGTGGCTGGTGCTGTATTTCTATCCCAAGGACGACACGCCGGGCTGCACCGAGCAGGCTTGCAAATTTCGCGACGATCTGCAAGAGCTGACGGCGATGGGCGCTGAAGTCGTCGGCGTCAGCGTCGATACCAGCGCGTCGCACGCCGAATTCGCCAAAAAATATTCGCTGCCATTTCCGTTGCTGGCCGATGCCAGCGGCGAAGTGGCGGAACGCTATGGCTCGGTCATGAATCTCTATGTGACCAAGCTCGCCAAGCGAAACACGTTTCTGATCGATCCGCAGGGACGTATCGCCAGGGTTTATCTGAAAGCCGACACCTCGCGCAATTCGACAGAGGTGATCGCCGATTTGAAGCAATTGGCGGCGAAGTAGCTTCGACCTGCATTTCTCTTTCCTCCCGGCCTGTCCAAGTGAGGGCGGGGCGGGGGCTGAGAACCCCACTTTGAAAAAGGGGGTAGGGGTGATTTCTCCGCCGCTTCAATCCCCTCAGTCCCCCTTTTCCAAAAGGGAGAGGAAGAAGCTCCCTGATCATCTGGCTTTATCCGAAGATTTACCGATCTTCAAAACAAAGGAATAAATGCCGCTCCTGACGCTGAATCAAGCAAGCCTCGCGTTCGGCCACCGTGCGTTGCTTGACCGCGTCGATTTCCAGCTCGACTCGAATGAACGCGTCGGTTTGATCGGCCGCAATGGCGGCGGCAAATCGAGCTTGCTGAAAATCCTCGCGCAGCAAATCGCGCTCGATGACGGCAAGCTTTGGCTCGATTCGAATCTGCGCATCGGCTACGTACCGCAGGAACCGTTGCTCAATGGCGCGCGGACGGTGTTCGAGCAGATCGCCGAAGGGGTCGGATCGGTGCGCGACATGCTCCTTGCATATCACGCGCTGTCGCATGCTTTCGGCGAATCCGACGCGGATCACGATGCGCTGATGCCGCGCCTTAACCAGGCGCAGGCGGCGCTCGAACACGAAGACGGCTGGAGCGTGAATGCGCGTATCGAAGGCGCGATCACGCGCCTGGCACTCCCGGCCGATGCGCTGATTTCATCGCTGTCGGGCGGCCAGAAAAAACGGGTCGCGCTCGGCCAGGCGCTGGTCATGGCGCCCGATGTGCTGCTGCTCGATGAGCCGACCAATCACCTCGATCTCGCGGCGATAGATTGGCTCGAGGAATTGCTGAAAAGTTTTGCCGGCACCGTGCTGTTCGTCACCCACGACCGGCGCTTCCTCGACAACGTCGCGACGCGCATCGTCGAACTCGATCGCGGCGATTTGCGCGACTATCCCGGCAGCTTCCAGACTTACCAGCGCGTCAAGGCTGCGCAATGGGAAACCGAGCTTGCCCAAAACCAGAAGTTCGACAAGCTGCTGGCGCAGGAAGAAGTCTGGATCCGCAAGGGCATCGAAGCGCGGCGAACGCGCAACGAGGGCAGGGTGCGCCGGCTGGAAGCGCTGCGCCGCGAACGCGAACAGCGCCGCAATCGCGCCGGCAAAGTTACGCTCGCGCTGGATCAGGGCGCGGCATCGGGCAAGCTCGTCGCCGAGTTGCGCCACGTATCGAAATCGTTCGGCGAGCCTCCTGACGAAAAGCGGGTTATAACCGATTTTTCGACGCGCATTCAGCGCGGCGACAAGTTCGGCTTGATCGGTCCGAACGGCGCCGGCAAAACGACCTTGCTGAAATTGATCCTCGGCGATTTGCAGCCCGACGAAGGTTCGGTGCGGCGCGGAACAAATTTGTCGACCGCCTATTTCGATCAGTTCCGCGAACAACTCGACGACAACGCGACCCTGACCGAAACCATCAGCCAGGGCGCGGAATTTGTCGAGGTCGACGGCCGCAAGAAGCACGTGATCAGCTATCTCGGTGATTTCCTGTTCGCGCCGGAACGCGCACGCGCCAAAGTCTCGGCGCTGTCCGGCGGCGAGCGCAATCGCCTGCTGCTCGCGCGCCTGTTCACGCGGCCGGCCAACGTACTGGTGCTCGACGAGCCGACCAACGACCTCGATATTGAGACGCTAGAGCTGCTCGAATCGCTGCTCCAGGAATATTCGGGCACGCTGTTTCTGGTCAGCCACGACCGCGCGTTTCTCGACAACGTCGTGACGCAGGTCATCGCGTTCGAGGGCGACGGCAAGTTGATCGAGTACGTCGGCGGATACGCCGATTGGCAACGCATAAAGCAATCGCAAGCAAGCGAACCGAGGCTCGACAAAGCGCCGGCCGCGGGAATAAAGAGCCGGGCGAAGCCAGCCACTGAACGCGCAAAACTGAGTCACAAGGAAACGCGCGAGCTGGAATCGCTTCCCGCCCGCATTCAGGCGCTTGAAGACGAGCAGCGTGCGATCACCGAACAGTTGACGGACGCCGATCTATACCGATCGCAAGCGGAAAAAGTCGCCAGGCTGCGCGAACGTTTCGGGGAAATAGAAGAAGAATTGACCGCCGGGCTCGCGCGCTGGGAAGCGCTGGAAGCGAGGCAGTCGGCAAGCGCGGGTTGATAACAAGCCCGTAGGATAGCCTATGCAATTCGGCCTCAACCAACACCGGTTGTCTCGACGATAGCGAGCGCCTCGGTCAACACCGTAAGCCCTTCCGGCCTGTCCTGTCTTGCCATGCGCCGTGGCCAGCAAGCCCAGAAAAAAACGATGATCTATCATCTCCCCCAGCCTTCAGAGGCAGTCAAACCTGTGGTATCCGGATAATCCCTTCCTGTGCGCGGCCCTGCTCGGACAACG
>JACMKV010000449.1 GCA_014379915.1 Burkholderiales bacterium | reverse complement strand
TCACACCATTGGCCATCACGATTTTCATCTGGGTGTTCGTGATGAATGCGGTCGATCTGATACCGGTCGATTTCATCCCGCGTTTCCTTGAATTGTTCGGCGTACATTACTTCAAGGCGGTCCCGACCACCGATCCGAACGCGACCTTCGCCATGTCGCTTTCGGTTTTCGCGCTGATCATCTACTTCAACCTCAAATGCAAGGGATTGGTCGGCTTCACGCGCGAAGTTCTGACCGTTCCGTTCGGCCCGTGGCTTGCTCCGGTCAATCTGGTGCTGCGCGTGATCGAAGAGTTGGCGAAGCCTATTTCATTGGCATTGCGCTTGTTCGGCAACATGTTTGCCGGCGAGATGCTGTTCATCCTGATTGCGCTGCTCGGCGTGGGGCAGGCCGTTCTTGCCTTGCCGTGGGCGATTTTTCATATTCTGATTATTACACTGCAAGCTTTCGTGTTCATGATGCTGACTATCGTATATATGAGCATGGCCAGCGAATCGCATTAACAGGCTGTGAAAAACTACTGCGCTTGCCAATACGTCGTTACTCAGGGCCTCAAAATGCTCATGTATTCCCATGTACATTCCGCCTTTTCGACCCTTCGCGCCTCGTCTTGGCTGCGCTCGCTACGTTTTTCATCAGCCTGTTAAAGATCATTACGTTTTAACTGCAACTCACCGGGAGACCACGATGGAATTGGCAAGTTTTTATGGCAGCACGCAGATCGCAGTCGCGATATTGATCGGCTTGGGTGCGCTCGGCACTGCGATCGGCTTCGGTATTCTCGGCGGTCGCTTTCTGGAGGGCTCGGCCCGTCAACCGGAGATGATCCCAACGCTGCAAGTCAAAATGTTTATCGTTGCCGGCTTGCTCGATGCGTTTACCGCGATCGCGACCGCCATCGCCGTTTTGCTGCTGTACGCCAACCCGTTGATCGGCGCGGTGCAGGGCGGCTAAAGCAGAAAAAGGGGGTTTTGTGAGCATCAATGCTACCTTAATCGGCCAGATCATCTGGTTCGTGCTGTTCATCTGGTTTACGATGAAGTATGTCTGGCCGCCGCTGCAAAAAGCCATGCACGCACGTCAGAAGCAAATCGCCGACGGTCTCGCCGCGGCCGAGCGCGGCAAGCAGGAGCTCGAAGCGGCCGGCCGCCGCTCGCAAGACGCCGCACAGGATGCGCGAAAGCGCGGCGCCGAAATCATCAGCCAGGCCGAAAAGCGCGCTGCGCAAATAGTCGAGGAAGCAAAGCTTGGCGCCAAGACCGAAGGCGATCGGATGATCGCTGGCGCAAAAGCCGAGATCGATCAGGAAACGTTTCGCGCCAAAGAAGCGCTGCGGAGTCAGGTCGCGGTGCTCGCAATCGTCGGCGCCGAGAAGATCTTGCGCCGTGAAGTCGATGCGAAAGCGCACGCTGAATTGTTGACCGCTATTCAGGCCGAGCTGTAGAAATGGCCGAAGCCACTACCATTGCCCGGCCCTATGCGGAAGCCGCTTTCAGCCTTGCACAGGAAAACAACACCATTCCGCGCTGGTCAAATTTCCTTGAATTGAGCGCCGCAGTTGCCAGGCATGAGCGGGTGCGGGCGTTGATAGGCAATCCACGTATAACCTCGGAACAGGTGCTGAAGATATTTGCCGGGGTAGCGGGCCAGTCGCTGGACGCACACGGCACGAATTTCCTCAACGCTCTTGTCAAGAACGGCCGTTTGGAAGTGCTTCCCGAAATCAGTCAGATGTTCGAAGAGATGAAGGCGCAGCAGGGCGGCGCGCTCGAAGCCACTATCTACTCGGCGTTTCCCCTGAATGACGCCCAGCTCAAACAGCTCGTGCAAGATCTGGAAACGCGCTTCGCACGCAAGATCGAGGCTGACCTCCGCATCGCCCCGGAATTGATCGGGGGCGTAAAAATTGAAATCGGCGACCAGGTGCTCGACGCCTCAGTCCGCGGCCGCCTCACAGCGATGGCGGCAGCGCTTACTGCCTGACATGGATGGATGACGATAAAGTCGCGCGACTCCGCCACGAACCCTACAGATTGGAGACATCATGCAGTTAAACCCGTCAGAAATCAGCGAGCTGATCAAACGCCAGATCGAAGGCATTACGACCAGAGCCGAAGTTCGCACCCAGGGCAGCATTGTCTCGGTCACGGACGGCATTGTGCGCATACACGGGCTGTCGGATGCGATGCAGGGTGAAATGCTCGAGTTCCCCGGCAACACATTTGGCCTTGCGCTGAACCTCGAGCGCGATTCGGTGGGTTCGGTGGTCTTGGGCGAGTACGAACATCTGACGGAAGGCGATACCGTCAAATGTACCGGCCGCATCCTCGAGGTTCCGGTTGGCAGGGAGTTGATCGGCCGCGTCGTCAATGCGCTCGGCCAGCCGATCGATGGCAAAGGCCCGATAAACGCTACTCTGACGTCGCCGATCGAGAAAATCGCGCCGGGCGTCATTGCGCGTCAGTCCGTCAACCAGCCGCTGCAAACAGGTTTGAAGGCAGTGGATGCCATGGTGCCAATCGGGCGCGGCCAGCGCGAACTGATTATCGGCGATCGCCAGACCGGTAAATCGGCAGTCGCCATCGATACCATCGTCAATCAGAAAGGCACTGGAGTTATTTGCATCTATGTCGCGATCGGCCAGAAAGCCTCGTCGATCGCGAACGTCGTGCGAAACCTCGAAGAGCATGGCGCGATGGATCACACCATCATCGTTGCCGCGGCAGCGTCGGAGTCGGCTGCCATGCAATACATCGCGCCGTATTCGGGCTGCAGCATGGGCGAATATTTCCGCGACCTTGGCGAAGACGCACTGATCATTTATGACGATCTGACCAAGCAGGCGTGGGCTTATCGCCAAATTTCGCTGCTGCTGCGCCGCCCTCCCGGACGAGAAGCGTATCCTGGCGACGTGTTCTATCTGCATTCGCGTTTGCTCGAGCGCGCCGCGCGCGTCAATGCCGAGCATATCGAAAAGCTTACCGATGGCAAGGTCAAAGGCAAAACCGGTTCACTGACGGCTTTGCCTATCATCGAAACCCAGGCTGGCGACGTCTCCGCCTTCGTGCCGACCAACGTGATTTCGATTACGGATGGCCAGATTTTTCTCGAAACCGATTTGTTCAACGCCGGCATCCGTCCGGCCATCAACGCCGGCTTGTCGGTCTCGCGCGTCGGCGGCGCGGCGCAAACCAAAGTCATTAAAAAACTCGGCGGCGGCATCCGCCTGGCACTCGCGCAGTTCCGCGAATTGGCGGCATTTGCGCAGTTTGCGTCCGACCTCGACGAGACCACGCGCAGGCAGTTGGAGCGCGGCCGCATGGTCACAGAATTGATGAAGCAGTCGCAGTTTTCGACGATGAAGGTTTCCGAAATGGCGGTGACGCTGTTCGCTGTCAACAAAGGCTACCTCGACGATGTCGAAGTTGCGAAGGCGCTGGCGTTCGAGGCTGCGTTGCAAGCCTACGTGAAGAGCAAGCACTCACCTTTGATGAGCAAAATCGAAACCGATAAAGATTTGAGCGCGGATTCGGAAAAAGAGCTGGCCGAAGCAATTACGCAGTTCAAAGCCAACGCGGTCTATTAAAAATGGCTAGCGGCAAAGAAATACGCACCAAGATTCGCAGCGTCCAGAACACGCAGAAGATCACGCGCGCAATGGAAATGGTTGCAGCGAGCAAAATGCGTAAAGCGCAGGAACGCATGCGTGCGGCGCGGCCATACGGCGACAAGATTCGGAATGTCGCCGCCCACATGAGTTTCGCGAATCCCGAATACCGGCATCCGTTTCTGGTCAAGCGGGCAGAAATCAAGCGCGTCGGCATTATCGTTG
>JACMKV010000448.1 GCA_014379915.1 Burkholderiales bacterium | reverse complement strand
GGCGCCGCGCCGGTAACCGAAGAATTCGCTCTCCATCAGGTTTTCGGGAATCGCGCCGCAATTGACCGGCACGAAAGCCTTGTCGCGGCGCGCGCTTTTTTGATGGATCAGGCGCGCCGCGCGCTCCTTGCCGCTGCCCGATTCGCCGGTGATGTAAACCGGCGCTTCGCTGCGCGACAGCTTTTCGATCAGCTGCCGCACCTGATTCATCGCCGGCGATTCGCCGAGCAAGGATTCTTCCGTGCTGGCGGCGGCGACGGCGGCCTGCGGCAGGCTCAGCGCGGATTTGACCAGCGTGCGCAGATGTTCGAGCGACACCGGCTTGGCGAGATAATCGAAGGCGCCGGCCTTGAGCGCGGCAACGGCGTTTTCGGCGCTGCCATGCGCCGTGATGCAGGCGACCGGCAAATCGGCGCAGTGGGCGCCGATGTGTTTGACGAGCTCGAGGCCATCGCCGTCGGGAAGGCGAATATCGGTCAGGCAAAGATCGAAGTGCCGCGTTTGCACGAGCTGCAGCGCGTCGCGCAGCGTCATCGCACGTTCGACTTCCAGTCCCATGCGCAGCAGCGTCAACTCGAGCAGCTCGAGGATGTCGGCTTCGTCGTCGACGATCAACACGGTAGTCACCGTGGTTGCGGTCCGACCGCCGCGCTCTTTGCGCTTTTGCATCACGCTCCCTCGCAAGAAATCATGAAATGGGCGCCGATGTCTGAAGGTACATAATCGAGCGTCGCACCGTTGGCTTCACACACTTCGCGCGCGATCGAAAGCCCAAGGCCGGTGCCGCTTGCGGCAGTAGTAAAAAAGGGTTCGAACAACTGGTGCCGCAAGGCTTGGTCAATTCCGGGCCCGTCATCGATCACGTGCAATTTTACCGCATCCCGCGGGGCGTCGTGAGTAATCAGACGTATGCTGGCATCGTGACGCCTGCAATAACGCAACGCGTTGCGGCAGAGATTCCACATCACCTGATTCAAGTGACTGCGATCGAAATTGACGACGAGCCCCGTCTCCAACTCAAGCTTGAAAATCGTGTCGGCAATTTTTTCGATCTGGCAAAACTGTTCGACGAAGGTGCGCAGGTAGTCGCCGACCAGAAAATTTTCGCGATGCGCGCGATCGCGCCAGTTCAGCTTCAACACCTCTTGCACCATGCGCTCGAGCCGCTGCACGTTGTCGTGGATTATGCACAGCAAGCGCGCCTGTGTAGGCGAGGCGCCAGGCTCTTCCTGCAGCAGTTCGGTCGCATGATTGATGGCGCTGAGCGGATTTCGAATCTCGTGTGCGATGTTGGCGGTAAGCCGCCCGAGCGCCGCCAGCTTCAATTGCTGCGCCTGGCGTTGCACGCGGCTCAAGTCTTCCATGAAAATCACTGCGCCCTGGTAGCGGCTTTTTCCGACCGGAATGAATCGCGCCGAAATCGGCGCCTGCGACAGGATGGCCCGCATCGGCTGCGGCTTCGACTCGGGCTTTTCGCGCCAGCGTTGCAGGCACTCGGCGAGCACCGGCGAATACTCTCCGAGCATTCTCGCGCCGCGCAAATTGGCCACCGAACCCAGCAAGCGTTCAGCCTGAACATTGAACTGCCGGATCACGCCGTGCTCATCGACGACCAGCACACCGTCGTGCATATCCTGGATGACCAGCTGGTTTACTTGCGCCATGTTCGCCAGATCGACGCCGCGCTGTTCCGCCAACTCCTCGCTGGCAACCGCATATTTGGCAAGATTGTAGGCCAGCCAGGCGGTAGCAAAATAACCGACGCTGAGCAGCCCGGCCTGAATATACAGCGAACTTCTGCCTTCCAGAAACCACACCTCGTAGGTATGTTCGAACAGCACGGCAAGGCTGGCGAGCGCGGCGTGAAATAACGCGAGCCGGCCGCGGCTGATCAAGCCGGCAGCGGCCAGCGAGGCAAGCAGCAATAGCCCCAGCCCGCTTGTAATGCCGCCGCTTGCGAACATCATCGTGACGATGATGGCGACATCGGCGCTTATCTGCACGCTGAGTTGAAAATCGAGCCGCGGCTGACGCGCCCGGCATGCAATCAGGCTCGCGACCCCTACTATCAGATAAGTGATGCTGGCGGATAGAAAAAGCGCCGAATTACGTGATCCGAATGAAACGACACCGTCGAACATCACCGCGCCCAAAAACAACAGAGCCGCGACGAGCAGACGATAGGTGTTGAAATAGCTGAGCGATCGCCAGTACGAATCGATCGGATCGGCTTGCAGAGCGACCGCAGCGGCCAGGTCCAGCGGATGCAGCGTCGGCGACTTCGCCATCAGCGCGCTACGAGAAAAACGATGCCAATAGACAAGGTAAGTGCGCTAACAGGCTGCTGAAAAACGTAGCGAGCACAGCGCGCTGCATGCGGGAGGAGCAGGATTCCACGCCGGCAGGCGTGGATGCGACCCCGAAGGCGCGCAGCAACCGCGATCATCCGGCGCTTGGGCATCCCGCTTCGCGGTCGCATCCCCTAAAGAGGGCCCCCTGCTCCGCGGCTTCGCGGGC
>JACMKV010000061.1 GCA_014379915.1 Burkholderiales bacterium | reverse complement strand
TGCCGCCGCTTGAAGAAATCGGCGCAATGAAAGATCTTTAGATCTTTAGAACAGCCAAACCACCAGGCTAAACAGGCTGTTGAAAAACGTAGCGAGCGCAGCCAAGATGAGGCGCTACGGGCCGAGAAAGCGGAATGCGGCTGTGACATCGAGGCGCGAAGCGCCTGGAGCGGGAACAGCCGCTTGCCGCCGCTCCCGCACCAGCCCTTCGGGTACCGTGGTGCGGCGGCATGCGAATACATGAGCATTTTGAGGCCCGAGCAGCGAAGTATGGCAAGCGCTGTAGTTTTTCAACAGCCGGTTCACCTTGACCCGAAGCCGCCTGGTTGCTAGAATTGCGGCTCAAATCTGGCGCGGGGTGGAGCAGTCTGGCAGCTCGTCGGGCTCATAACCCGAAGGTCATAGGTTCAAATCCTATCCCCGCAACCCACGATAGAAATCAAAGCGGCTAGTGCTACCTCTAGCCGCTTTTTTTTGCGCTGTCCCTATGCTGTATAAATTTCTCGCCGTGTTCCCGTTGCCTGTCTTGTATCTGGGCGCAAGCCTCGTTTATTTCATCATCTTTCGTGTGCTGCGCTTTCGCAAGGCGCTGGTTCTCGAGAATCTGCGAAATTCTTTTCCTGAAAAATCCGAAGCCGAACTAAACGCTATCGCCCGCCAGTGCTATCGGAATTTCTCTGAAGTCCTCGCCGAGCTGATCAAGGGCAACCGCATCAGCGAAGCGGAACTGCGGCGGCGGGTGATCATCGAGCATACCGAGCTGGCCCAGGATTATTACGACGCGGGGCGCTCGGTCGTGTTGCTCGCCTCCCATCATTGCAACTGGGAATGGCTGCTGCTTGCCAGCTGTCTGAAGCTGCCTTTTCCGGTCGATGCCGTTTATCGCGAATTAAAAGAAGACCGCATCGACAGTTACATGCTCGCTGTGCGCCGCCGTTTTGGAGGCAACCCCATCAGTACCCGGGATTTCATGCTTGAAGTCATGCGCAGAAAAAACGCGACAACGGCATTTGCCCTGGTAGCCGATCAAACTCCTGCCGTCGACGATGCGAAGTGCTGGCTGCGTTTTCTGAATCAGGACACGGCTTTTTTCGTTGGCCCCCAACGCATCGCCCGCATCGCCCAGGCGCCGGTTTTTTTTATCAGCATGGAGCGCTTGCGGCGGGGTTATTACCGCGCATCGTTGCAGCTTCTGGCGGAGCCGCCCTATGCCGAGGACGATCTGCGGATCATACAAAGTTACGCCATCGCGGCCGAGGAGCAGATACGACAGTCCCCGGCGGATTGGCTGTGGCTGTATCGCAAATGGAAGTACAAAAAGCCTTTGTACAGCTGATTTGTTTCGCCTTACGACTACAAGGCTCTGCGCTACATGTTTCTGCTGCTTCCGGATCGTTGGCGTCGCCGTGAAATCGGGCGCTTATGTTGCTTGATCTGATAGCGAAGCTTCCGCTTCGCCTCCTCTATGCGCTGACGCCCGCTATTTATTTCGGGCTTTATCGGATCTGGCGATTTCGCGCAGAAATTGTTCGGGAGAATCTGAAAAATTCTTTTCCGGACAAGAGCGATGCGGAGCGCTGCCGCATAGCGCGCGACTTCTACCGAAATTCCTCTGAGGTTCTGGTCGAAGCGATCAAGGCGCGCACAATGAGCCGGCAGGAAATCGCGCGCCGCGTGATTTTCGTCAATCGGGAAATCATGCAGGTCTGCGCCGATCAGGGACAGTCTGTGGTGCTGATGGCGGCGCACCACTGCAACTGGGAATGGCTGCTCCTGGCGAGCAGTATTTCGTTCCCTTATGAGGTCGATGCGGTTTACAAGCCGCTGCACGACAAGCGCGTCGAGGCGTTCATGTTCTCAACCAGGACTCGATTCGGCGCGCGCCTGATCCCGGTGCAGGAATTTTTTTCCGAGATCATCAAGCGAAAAGGAAAGCCGCGATGCTACGCCCTGCTTGCCGATCAAACGCCGCTGGCCGATGAAGAAAAATACTGGACGCGTTTTCTGAACCAGGATTCGACTTTCTTTGTCGGCGCCGACAGGATTGCGGCGATCACCGCTTCTCCGGTTATTTTCATCGCAATGAAACGCCTGCGCCGCGGCTATTATGAAGCTACGTTAAAGTTGATCGGGGAGCCGCCGTACGCGCGGAATGCCAGCAAGGTGATAGAGCGGTACGTGGCTGAAGTCGAACGCCAGATCGAGGAGCATCCCGCCGACTGGTTATGGCTGCACCGGAAATGGAAATATAAAAAGCCACTGTATGCTTGACCAGCGAAGATGCCGGATTACCAGGCTGTTGAAAAACGTCGCGAGCGCAGCCAAGACTAGGTGCTGCGGGCCGAAAAAGTGCAGTGTACACAGTAGTACATGAGCATTTTGAGGCCCTGAGCAACGAAGTATTGGCAAGCGCAGTAGTTTTTCAACGGCCTGTTAGTCAGTGATCGGGCGCGGCTTGAGCTTGCCTTCGAGCTTACGTTCGAGGTAAGCGGCAAGCTCGGCAATGGTCGGGTAGTCGAAGAAATCCGTAATCTCGAGTTTACCCGGCCAGTATTTGTCGATCTGCTCGTAGATTTGCGCGAGTGCCAGCGAACTGGTTCCGAGTTCGAAGATGTTATCGTGAAGTCCGATTTTTTTGGCTGTAATGTAGTTTACGCAAATTTCGTGCAGCGTCGCCTGCACCGCCGTCTGATCGCTCGCTTGTGGCGAATCCGAGCGCTCCAGCGATTGCAGCTTGGCGAGCGTTTCGCCGAACTCGCCATTCTCATAACTTTCCACAAGCAGGTAGCGTTGAATCTTGCCGCTCGTTGTCTTCGGCATGCGCCTGACCGGGATAACCTTCGAGATCGAAAGACCAGCGTGTTCGGTGATATTTTTTCTGACCGATTTTGCGACCGGCAGGAATTGCTCCGGCTCGTCCCGGAACAACACAAATACCAGAATCTCGTCAGACCCTGTGTGTTCGTTGCGGATGCCGCAAACGGCTGCCTTGCCCAGTTCGATGTCCGCTGTTGCGCTAAGCAGCGCTTCCAGATCATGCGGGAAATAATTCTGGCCATAGACAAAGATGATTTCCTTGGCGCGGCCGGTGACAGTCAGCTCCTCGTTTACGATGAAGCCTAGATCCCCGGTGTCCAGCCATTCACCGACGAACGCTGCCTGCGTAGCGCTGCTGTCGTTGTAATAGCCGCTGGTGACGTTGCCGCCTGTGATCTGAATTCGACCGATTACATAATCGGGTAGCGCGATTCCTCCATTATCAGCGATGCGAACGTGGCAATCCCTGACGGGTGAGCCCACGCAGACAAAACTGACTCCGTTCTCGTCCGTTGCAGGGATAGTCTGCACCGTATCGCCCACCTTCATCGCATCGCGGGCGACAGTGACTGTCCTATACTCCGCTCCAGTTTCAGGGAAGGTGACTGCGAGACTCGCTTCGGCGAGCCCATAGACCGGATACATCGCGTTCCGCTGCAGGCCAAATTGCGCGGTCGTCCTCAAAAACTCTTCGCAAAGGGTGACGGAGATCGGTTCGGCGCCATTGAAGAGCGTGCGGACGTGCGCAAGATCGAACCGCGCCTTGCGAGGTTCGAACGCTTTCAAAAAATGTTTGTAACCGAAATTCGGCGAGCACAGTACGTTGGCTTTCTTGTCGGATGCCTTTTGCAACCACAGCTGCGGACGTCGAATGAAGACTTCCGTGGGCATCAGGTAGTGCTGTGCGCAGGCTATCAGCGGCGTCAGATGAAAGCCGATAAGACCCATGTCGTGCGTCAGCGGCATCCAGGA